>NZ_JABXGF010000260.1:0-239 GCF_025407985.1 Curtobacterium sp. C2H10
GTTCAGCATCATGGGCAAGACATTTGATCCGACCAATCCGCAGGGCTACCTGAACAGCTTCGCCATCAAGCGAACCTGACCGCAGCGAGGAAAGAACATCAACCATCAACTCAAACTGCGTGCGGCTTTGTTGTCAGTGTTGGTGCTGTTGCTTCTGCTGGGTATCTGGCAACTGGCAACGATGCCGCGTGCCTCGGCCCCCACCGCGGTCAGCGCCAAGGATGCCGAATACGCAGCCC
>NZ_JABXGF010000261.1:0-238 GCF_025407985.1 Curtobacterium sp. C2H10
GTCACGCACATACCGCTGGCCGCTGCCAGGCAGTGCCGGTGTGCTCCAGCCCAGGGCGTTGAACTCGTGGTTGCCCATGATGCACAACGCCTGGCCGGCCACGACCATGTCGCGGACGATATGCAACGCCTCGCGGATCCGCGGCCCACGGTCGATGATATCGCCCAGGAACACGGCCATGCGCGACGGATGGCGCCAGACCCCGCCCTGCTTGTGGTAACCGAGTCGGTCCAGCAGG
>NZ_JABXGF010000262.1:0-238 GCF_025407985.1 Curtobacterium sp. C2H10
GACCTAAAGCTCTTTCTTTAAAGAGATTAGCATCGCCACCTGGATAATATACTTCCCCATTAAGCTCAATCTTATAATCAAGAGATTTGCTGTACTGAAGACTATCATAATCAAGTGTTTGATTTAATTTATAGCTACCCCTTTCCTCAAAAAACTCATCCTTATATTTAAAATTATCATCATCATGAGAAACTGCATACATACATTTATTATTTATATTTTTCACATATAGCAATAT
>NZ_JABXGF010000263.1:0-238 GCF_025407985.1 Curtobacterium sp. C2H10
GGGCGACGGTTTCCCGCACGCCGTCGCGGATCCGCGTGGCGGTGTCGGGCTTGAGGGCCATGAGCGCGCTGACGCCCTGGCGGGCGCGGCTGGCGGCCCAGCCCTCAAGGCGTTCGCCGATCAGAAACAGCAGCAGCACCATCGCGGCTTCGGCGGTGGCGCCGATAAACAGCGCTCCGATGGCGGCGACGCTCATTAGCGTTTCAATGGCAAACCAGCTGCCGCTTCTCATCAAACG
>NZ_JABXGF010000264.1:0-236 GCF_025407985.1 Curtobacterium sp. C2H10
GGTATGGACAGCTTCGGCACTGAGTTCCGCTACCGCTCGGCGGAGAGCGGGCGGCTGCAGGGCGGCCTGGTGCCGGTCGATTTCGCGACCATCGCCGCGGGCTACGGCTGCAAAACCTGGCGCGTCACCACCCTTGATGAGCTGCGCCAGGCGCTGGACGCCGCGCGTCGTGAAACGGTCAGCACGCTGATTGATATTAAAGTGCTGCCGAAAACCATGGTGCATAAGTACGGCAG
>NZ_JABXGF010000265.1:0-236 GCF_025407985.1 Curtobacterium sp. C2H10
GTGCTGCAGCTCAGCGAAGCGAGCGACCCGAAAGCGATTATCCATACGCGTGAAATGGTCCTCGATAAGCAGAACCATCGCCTGTACGTCTCCGGCGTCGCGGAGAAGGGCGTTGTCTGGGTGGTCGATACCGCCAAGCGGGCGAAGATTGCGACCATCAGCGAGATGGGCGAATACCCAACCGGCATGGCGGTCGATCCGCTAAAAAACCGGCTCTACGTGGTGAACGGCAGAAA
>NZ_JABXGF010000266.1:0-236 GCF_025407985.1 Curtobacterium sp. C2H10
CCGTCGTGGACGGTGGTCGGACTCACCAGCGGCTATAAGTGGAGCTATGGCAACATGGATATGGACGTTTTCGGCCGTATCGACAACCTGTTTGATCGCAGCTACGTCGGGTCGGTGATCGTCAACGAGTCCAACGGCCGCTACTACGAGCCGGCGCCGGGACGTAACTACGGCGTTGGCCTCAACCTCGCCTGGCGATTTGAGTAACACGCCGCAGCCGCCGCCCGGGATAACGC
>NZ_JABXGF010000267.1:0-235 GCF_025407985.1 Curtobacterium sp. C2H10
CTTTAAGGGTCAGTCACAGCTTTTCTTCAGACAATCATAACGGGGTTTCTCCCGCCGAATGTCCGGAATATCTGGAGTAGTTGCACCACCTTTATTTGGCCTGTTTTAGGTCATGATTCCGCTCCTGCTGGTGATATTATTGGTGCCATAGGTGGTGAATTTATCAGCAATGCAGTTAAGGATGAAATAAATGAAAAGAAAAAATAAAGCTACTGTAGGCTTACTGTTCCTGAGC
>NZ_JABXGF010000268.1:0-235 GCF_025407985.1 Curtobacterium sp. C2H10
GGATAGGTGCGTGCTGCCAATAGCGAGGCCGTTCGGCGGGGAACGAGTAAAACCCGGAGCAGGGCAAACACAAGAGGGTATATGACTGAGAAAAAAGCGGAACTTCAGCGCGGGCTGGAGGCCAGGCACATTGAGCTAATCGCCCTTGGCGGTACGATTGGCGTCGGTTTATTTATGGGATCGGCGAGTACGCTGAAGTGGGCCGGCCCGTCGGTCCTGCTGGCGTATATTATTG
>NZ_JABXGF010000269.1:0-235 GCF_025407985.1 Curtobacterium sp. C2H10
TGTCGCGACACCATGGGCGGGCAACAAGGTCCTGCCTGGAGAATGTGCGGGCGGTTTTTTTTACTCATTATTCTCGATGTAACCTGACCCGTTAAGGGTAGTCTTAGCAGAAAATAAATAGCTATCCTGCTGTTCTAAAAAGGGAAAGTTCTTCTAATCCTGCTCGCAGAAGCGTAACCGTCCCGGCAGGTCTGATGTTTATCTCGTCATAAGCACCCGCGGAACTTTATTTCCC
>NZ_JABXGF010000026.1:0-48221 GCF_025407985.1 Curtobacterium sp. C2H10
GGCGGCCGCAGGCGCGGGGGCGGCGCCCGGGACGCCGAGTTCACGGATCCGCCGCGCCGGCACTCCGGCGTAGACCCCGTGGGACGTGAGCCGCCCCCGGACGACCGCCCCGGCCGCCACCACCACGTCGTCCTCGATGACCGTCCCGGGCAGCACGACGGCACGCCCACCGATCCAGACCCGCTCGCCGATGTCGACCGATCGGCCAGAGGCGGTCTCGCTCCACGCCCCGTCGTCGCCGATCTCGTGGTGGCTCGTCATCACGAGCACCTGCATCCCGATCGCGGTGTGGTCGCCGATCCGGACCGGCGCGACGGCCTCGACCGTGACGTTCCGGTTGAAGTACACGCCCCGGCCAACCACGAGGTTCTTCGGGTCCCCCGTCAGTGAGAACAGCGGACCGGGGCTCGACGCGAGGTCGGCGCCCGCGGCGGACGCGATCAACCGGCGTACCGCACGCGGTAGGAACGGCGACCCGAGCAGCAGCGTGAACAGCGTGTACTCGCGGGCGTGGACGACGTCGTCGCGCAGCCGTGAGCCGAACGTGGACGGAGATGCGGTGCGTGCGGACATGCCGCCTCCAGGTCTCGCAGGGGGACGTGTGCGTCCTCGCACACAGCCGGAACGGTAGGTCGGCTCGAGCACGGTCGACAACGCGGGGACCGGGGCGTTGCGCGATTCTTGCGGTGTCCGCTGCCGGGATCCCGCACTGCTACCGTGCTCGCATGTCCTGGGGCCGACGGTACTTCGCGGTCCAGTCGGTCGCGGGGGCCCTCTGGTGGATCGCGGTGTGCACCCTCCCCGGGGTCCGGTCGGCGACCCTCGGCTCGCTCGACCCCGTCGTCGTCGCGGTGTTCGACGTCCCGCTCTTCGTCGTGGCATCGGCGCTCGCGGCGGCCGGCAGTCGCGCCGCCGCGGTGGTCACGACCGGCTGGACCGCGCTGGTCATGGCCGCCCTGGCCGTCTGGGCCACCGCGACGACCGAGGCCGGTGCCGGTGTGCTCGTGATGATCGGCGCGACCGTCGGGTCCGCCCTCGCCCTGGCGCTCGTCGTGCTCGGCCGGGTCCCGACCGAGTGGCTGACGACCGGCCCGCTGCGGTTCAGCACCGCCGACCCCGACGCGGGTCGCCGCCGCCACGTCCTCGGCACCGTCCTGCAGATCACCGTCTTCTGGGGGCTCTTCCTCGGGGTCCTGCCGCTCGTCATCGCCGCCGCCGAGCACCGCTGGCAGCTCCACCCGACGCTGCCCGACGGCGTCGTGACCACCGCTGTCGTCACCGGAGCCGTCGCACTCGTCGCCGCGAGTGCGCTCGGCATCGCGTCCGCAGCGGCGATGTCGACGCAGGGCGCCGGGACCCCGCTGCCGTCCGCGATGCCGAACCGGCTCGTGATCGCCGGTCCGTACCGCTCGGTGCGCAACCCGATGGCGCTCGCCGGCATCGCCCAGGGCGTCGCCGTCGGGCTCCTGCTCACCTCGTGGATGGTCGTCGTGTACGCGCTCGCCGGGTCGATCGTCTGGAACTGCGTCGTCCGCCCGCTCGAGGAGGCCGACCTCGACCACCGGTTCGGCGACGACTTCCGGCGCTACGCCGCACGCGTCCGGTGCTGGGTCCCCCGGTGGCCGATCCCGGCGAGCGCCCCGGCGGACGCGATCAGCCCGCCGCGCCGCTGATGTTGACGAGCCAGGTCACGCCGAAGCGGTCGGTGACCATGCCGAAGGTGTCGCCCCACGGGGCCTTCGTGAGGGGTTCGATGATCGTCTTCGCCCCGTCGGCGAGCCCGTTCCAGTAGCGCGTGAGGGCTGCTTCGTCGTCACCGCTCAGGGACACCGAGATGTTGCTGACGTCGGGGCCCTCCATGCCGGTCGGTGCGTCGGAGGCCATCAGCAGCAGGCCGTTCTCGCCCTCGAGCTGGCCGTGCATGACCTTGTCGGCGTCGGCGGGGTCCTGAGCCATCCCGGCCTCGCCGAAGGTGTTGACGGTGAGTTCGCCGCCGAAGACGCCGTGGTAGAAGTCGAGCGCGTCACGGGCCTGGTCGCGGAGGCCGATGTACGGGTTGAGTCGGACGGTCATGGTGGACTCCTCGCGGATGGTGCACGGGCGCCGTCGTCCGTGTCGCGTCGATCGTCCCAGACCGTCGGCGCGCGCGGAAGCCCGTGGGCGGGTCGTGCAGGATGGGGCGGTGGACAGCGACGACGCGTACGACGAGCACCTCACCGCCGAGATGCCGTGGACCGACGTGGTCCGGACACTCGAGGGCCTCGGGTGGACGCCGTGCGGCACCGGGGACTGGGCGTGCGCGTTCCGTTCCCCCTCCGGTCGGCTCGCGGCTCGGGTCAGCCCGTTCGACCCCGCCGGGCCGTACTCGGCGATGCTCTACCGCGTGGCGGCGCACACCCGTCAGGTCCCCGTGCTGGTCGACCACCGCGTGCTCGAGGGCGGGTCCGACCTCACGGTGATGGAGTACCTCGCGCCGGTGTCCGCGGCCGAGGGGGCTGCCTTCCACCGGTCGATCCGTGCACGGGAGCCGGACGTGGCGGCGCTCGCCGAGCACATCGACGCCGTGCACGCGCGTGGCGCCCGGGAGCAGCCGTGGTGGGGTCCGCTCGACGACAACCCGGCGAACGTGATGCGCGGCTCGGACGGCCGGCTGGTCGTCGCCGACCTGTTCTACGCGGACGGCCCCGCGCTGTACGCCACGGTGCGGGACGACCCCGACCGGGTCGTGCGGGACTACCCGGAGCACCTGCGTCGGCACATGACGGAGTTGCCGCTGGCGAGTTCCGGCGGGTGGGCGGCCGGCGACGCGGAGCGGATGCGCCGGGCACTGGCGGCGGCGGACCGACGCCGGTCGGGATGACGTCCGGACGCTCCCCGCCCGCCACCAGCACCGGTCGGTCCCCGCCCGCCACCAGCACCGGACGGTTCCCGCCCGCCACCAGCACCGGACGGTCCCCGCGCGCCGGGGCACCCGAGCACCCAGCCGCCTCGGCCTAGCATCGTGAGGATGCCCGACCCCCGCCCCGACGAGTACATCCGCGTCCGCGGCGCCCGCGAGCACAACCTGCAGGACGTGGACGTCGACATCCCCCGCGACCGCATCGTCGCCTTCACCGGCGTCTCCGGCTCCGGCAAGTCGAGCCTCGCGTTCGGCACCGTGTTCGCCGAGGCGCAGCGCCGGTTCCTCGAGTCCGTCGCGCCCTACGCCCGGCGACTCATCGCGCAGGGGTCCACCCCGCACGTGGAGTCGATCACGGGACTCCCCCCGGCCGTCGCCCTGCAGCAGCGCCGCGGTGCGCCGAGTGCCCGCTCCACCGTGGGCACGCTGACGACCCTGTCGAACTCGATGCGCATGCTCTTCTCCCGCGCCGGCACCTACCCGCCGGGAGCCGACCGGCTCGAGTCCGACTCGTTCTCGCCGAACACCGCCGCCGGGGCCTGTCCCCGCTGCCACGGACTCGGTACCGCGCACGAGGTCACCGAGGCGTCCGCGGTCCACGACGACTCGCTCAGCATTCGCGACGGCGCGATCACCGCGTGGCCCGGCGCCTGGCAGGGCAAGAACCTCCGCGACGTGACGGCGGTGCTCGGCTACGACATCGAGCGGCCGTGGCGGGACCTCCCCCGCGCCGACCGCGACTGGCTGCTCTTCACCGAGGAGCAGCCGGTGGTCGAGGTGCACCCGAAGCGCGACCGGGTCGCCAAGCCCTACCGTGGTCGGTTCTGGAGCGCCCGACAGTTCGTGCTGCACACCCTCGCGGACTCCCAGAGCGAGACCCAGCGCGCCAAGGCCCTGCAGTACGTCGAGTCCGGGCCGTGCGGCCTGTGCGGCGGCACCGGGCTCACCCGGGCGGCCCTCGCCGTCACGGTCGGCGGGCACAGCATCGCCGACCTCAACGCGCTGCCGATCACGGCGCTCGCCGACGTGCTCCGGCCGATCGCCGCGATCACGGACGCCTCGGCGGCGACGTCCCGTGCGTCCTCGGGCGAGCACACCGAGGTGGCCGTCGCGATCGCGGGTGACCTCGTCACGCGCCTCGACGTCCTCCTCGGCCTCGGGCTCGGGTACCTCGCGCTCGACCGGTCGACACCGACGCTCTCCCCCGGTGAGACGCAGCGGCTCCGGATCGCGACGCAGCTCCGCTCCGGGTTGTTCGGTGTCGTGTACGTCCTCGACGAGCCGAGCGCCGGTCTGCACCCCGCCGATGCCGAGTCCCTCGTACAGGTGCTCGACGACCTCCGCGCCGGCGGCAACAGCGTCTTCGTGGTCGAGCACGACATGAGCATCGTCCGACGGGCCGACTGGATCGTCGACGTCGGGCCGGGCGCGGGCTCCGGTGGCGGCACCGTCCTGTACAGCGGTCCCGTCGACGGCCTCCAGCACGTCGAGGAGTCGGTGACGCGGCGGTTCCTCCACCCGGCCGGCCCACCTGCCGCCCGCACGCCGCGGGACCCGGTCGCCACCCTGGCGCTCCGCGACGTGACGCTGCACAACCTGCACGGTCTCGACGTCGACGTCCCGCTCGGGGTCCTCACCGCGGTGACCGGGGTGAGCGGCTCCGGGAAGTCCTCGCTCGTCGGTGGCGTCCTGGCCACCGAGGGCGCCTCGCACCCGCTCGTGACCCGGGTCGTCCAGGTCGACCAGAAGCCGATCGGCCGCACGCCCCGGTCGAACCTCGCCACCTACACGGGCCTGTTCGACGCCGTCCGCCAGGCCTTCGCCGCCACCGATGCCGCACGGGAGCGCGGCTGGGGCGCCGGACGGTTCTCGTTCAACGTCGCGGGCGGCCGGTGCGAGGTGTGCCAGGGCGAGGGGTCCGTCTCCGTCGAGCTGCTGTTCCTGCCCGGCAGCTGGGCACCGTGCCCGGAGTGCCACGGTGCCCGGTACAACGCCGAGACGCTCGAGGTCCGGTGGGACGGCGCGAGCATCGCCGACGTGCTCGGCATGACCGTCGACGAGGCGGCACCGTTCCTCGCCGGCCTCCCGGCCGCGGCGCGCGGGCTCGAGACGCTGCGCCAGGTCGGTCTCGGCTACCTCCGACTCGGGCAGCCCGCCCCGGAGCTGTCCGGCGGCGAAGCGCAGCGCATCAAGCTCGCCACCGAACTGCAGCGCGCCCGGTCCGGCCACACGCTCTACCTGCTCGACGAGCCGACCACCGGCCTCCACCCGGCCGACGTCGAGCTGCTGTCCGAGCAGCTGTCGCGGCTCACGGACGCCGGCAACACGGTCGTGGTCGTCGAGCACAGCATGGACGTCGTCGCGGCGGCCGACCACGTCATCGACATGGGTCCCGCCGGCGGGGACGCGGGCGGGCAGGTGGTCGCCGCCGGCACGCCGGCCGCGGTCGCGGCGTCCGCCACGAGTCGGACCGCTCCCTACCTGCGCGCGCAGCTGGGGCGGTGAACGCGAGCGGGTGACGGCCTGGAGGCGCGGTGCGGGCCCGAACCGCGCCTCCAGTCCGACCCGGTGTGGGTCGAGAGCCGCAGCGCTCGCTGAGTGGCCATCAGCTTTTCATCCCTCCGGAGGATGCACCCGCGGGGCGACCGGAGCATGCTGAGCGGTGTGTGGGGAGTCCGGTCGTCCGCGACCGCGGTCGTGGGGGCCGCGGTCGCGACGCGCCGGACCGTCTGATCCGCGGCTCGCGATGGCCGGCCGGACTGGCCGACCGCTCTCCGTCGCGGGGACGGTCACGACCCCGACAGCCCCACCGCGGCGCGCACTGCACGCAGCCCCTCCGGCGTACCCGGCCAGTGCCGATCCAACGCCACCGCACCGGCCCGCCGGGTGACGAACCGGAGCACGAGCGCGACGACGATCGCGTCGTCGAGGTACCCGATCACCGGCACGAAGTCCGGCACGAGGTCGATCGGCAGGAGCAGGTACCCGAGGAGTACGACGAGGGCGACGCGCACACCCCGCGGCACCGTCGGGTCGGCGACGAGCCGCCGGACCAGCCGGACGACGTCGGGCACGAGCCGGAGCGCCTCGACCAGCCGGAGGCCGTCACCCGATCGACGTGCGGCGACCACCAGGGCGATCACCACGACGCCCCACACGATGACGAACCCGCCCACGATCGCGACGACGACCGACCACCACTCCATGCCCCGAGCATGGCGGACGCGGTGTCGCGGGAGCTGAGCGAACGGACAGGTCGCGCTGCGAAGGCGGTGTCGAGCCGGAACGGTGCCGCCTGCCCCGGTACTGTTCCCGTTCGTGAGTGTTCGTCGTCGCGCGTCCCGTGTCGTCTCGATCGGGGTCGTCGCAGCCCTCGCCGCGTCGTTGACCGGCTGCGGGGAGGGGTCCGGGGTCGACAGCGACTACGCGAAGATCTGCCGCGACAACTCGACGCAGAAGCGCCTGCCGGACGACGACTGCAACAACCACGGCGGGCACGCCGGCTGGTACTACCTCCCGCTCAGCGGCAGCCGCGCGACGAAGGTCCCCGCCGTCGGCGACGCCGTGTCGGGCGGCACCGCCAGCCTCCCGTCGGGCAAGACCGCGGAGTCGGGCATCTCGTCCCGCGGCAGCTCGGTGACGAAGGGCGGCTTCGGCGGGTCCGGCGAGCACGGCGGGTTCGGCGGCTGATGGAGCGCGTCGAGTTCACCGAGCGCCCGGAGTGGCAGCGACGGATCCAGCAGACCGGCCTCATCTACTCACGGTCGGTGCGCGAGGACGGCACCGCGGTCGAGTACTGGAACGACGGCGCGGCGTACGTGTTCACGCTGCCCGAGGTCGAGGCGCTCGAACGGCAGACCGAGGAGCTGCACCGCATGTGCCTCGAGGCCGCCTGGTACCTGGCCTCTGGCGAACTCGGCACCCTCGGGCTCACCCGCGAGGGCTTCGACCTCGCAGCGTGGTCGCTCGAGCAGGGCGAACCGGACGTGTACGCCCGCTTCGACCTGGCGTACGCGGGCGACGGCTCCCCCGCGAAGATGCTCGAGTACAACGGCGACACCCCCACCGGGCTCATCGAGGCCTCGGTCACGCAGTGGCACTGGCTGCAGGACCGCATCGCCGACGGGTCGCTCCCCGCCGACACCGACCAGTGGAACGGCATCCACGAGGCGATGGTCGCCCGCTGGCGCACCCTGCTCCACGCATCGCTCCGCGCCGAGGAGGGCGGCCGGCTCTTCGTCGCCCACTCCGACCTCGACACCGCCGGCGAGGACTGGAACACCGTCGCGTACATGCGGGACCTCGCCGGCGAGGCCGGGTGGGAGCACACCGGCATCGAGATGAAGGACATCGGGTGGCACGCGGTCGCCCGGCAGTTCGTGGGCAACGCCGAGCCCGTCGGCTCGTCGCGGAGCGTCTTCACGCTGCCCGGCGACGAGGACGGCACGCAGTACCCGGTCATCCGGAACCTGTTCAAGCTCTACCCGTGGGAGGACCTCGTCTCCGGGGACGACCGCGCCGAGGGCGACCAGGAGTTCGGCGCGTTCCTCGTCAGCGACCGCGGCCGCCTCGGCCGGTGGTACGAGCCCGCGTGGAAGATGTTCCTGTCGAACAAGCTGCTGCTGGTCGCGCTCTGGCGGCTGTTCCCGGGCCACGAGAACCTGCTGCCGGCGTTCGCCGACGGCCCGAACGGCATGACGGACTTCGTCGTGAAGCCGGTGTTCGGGCGCGAGGGCGACGGCATCGCCGTGCACCGCGCGGACGGCTCGGTGACGACGAACGGCTCGGAGTACCGCCGCGCCGGCACCGGCGGCGAACGGGTCTGGCAGCAGTACCACGAGCTGCCGGACTTCCCCGGGTCACGCGGCCACAACCACCCGGTCCTCGGCTCCTGGGTGGTGGACGGCGAGTCGTTCGGCGTCGGCATCCGCGAGTCCGACGGTCCCATCACCGACTACTGGTGCCGCTTCGCGCCGAACGTGATCACCGCGTCCTGAACGACGGGGCCGCGCGTCCTGCCACGATGGACGGCATGACCTACACCGCCAGCAGCGACCGCTACGACACGATGCCCTACCGCCGTACCGGGAACTCCGGCCTCGACCTGCCGCTGCTCTCGCTCGGCTACTGGCACAACTTCGGCGACGACGTCGCCTTCGAGACGCAGCGTGCCGTGAGCCGCCGCGCATTCGACCTCGGCATCACCCACCACGACCTCGCGAACAACTACGGGCCGCCCTACGGTGCCGCCGAGGTCAACTTCGGGCGCCTCATGCGTGAGGACTTCCGGCCGTACCGCGACGAGATGATCGTGTCGACGAAGGCCGGCTGGGACATGTGGCCCGGCCCCTACGGCCAGGGCGGCGGCTCCCGCAAGTACGTCCTCGCCTCCCTCGACCAGTCGCTGCAGCGCACGGGTCTCGACTACGTGGACGTCTTCTACTCGCACCGCCTCGACGCGTCCACCCCGCTCGAGGAGACGATGGGCGCCCTGCACACCGCGGTCCAGCAGGGCAAGGCGCTCTACGTCGGCATCTCGTCGTACGACGCCGAGCGCAGCCGCCAGGCCGCCGCGATCCTGCGCGACCTCGGCACGCCCCTGCTCATCCACCAGCCCTCGTACTCGATGCTGAACCGCTGGATCGAGACCGAGGGGCTGCTCGACGCCGCGAGCGAACTCGGCTTCGGCGTCATCGGCTTCACCGCGCTCGCGCAGGGGCTCCTGACCGGCAAGTACCTCGACGGCGTCCCGGAGGACTCCCGCGCCGCTGCCGGCAAGTCCCTCGACGCGTCGAGCATCACACCGGAGGTGGTCGCCCACCTCCGTGCCCTGAACGACCTCGCCGCCGCACGCGGCCAGTCCCTCGCGCAGCTCGCGCTGGCCTGGGCGCTCCGCGACGAGCGGGTCACGTCGCTCGTCATCGGCGCCTCGCGCGTGTCCCAGGTCGAGGACAACGTCGCCGCCCTGGCGAACACGTCCTTCACCGACGAGGAGCTCCGCACCATCGACGAGCACTCCGTCGGGATCGCGGACGTCGACCTGTGGGCCCGCGCGCGCGCCGGTCAGGTCTCCTGAGCGGGAACCGTCACCAGGTGGCGGACGGGAGGCGCGGTGCGGGGCCGCGCCGCGCCTCCCGTCCCGCAGGCGGTCGCGTCCGCACTGCGGTGGGCCCTGCCGGGATCGGCATGCGTCATCGATTGCACTTCCTGTTCCGCACGGCGTAGATTCGCACCCGTGACCACCATCTCCGAGTACGCGGCGCAGCACGGCATCTCGCCGCGCCGCGCTCGCGCGCTCGCGCAGCAGGGCCGTCTCCCGGCACGACGGGTCGGACGTGCCTGGATCCTCGACGATGGCGTCGCCACGACGCCGGCCGTCGGCACCCGACCGATGAGCGAGCGCACGCGGCGCCTGTTCCTCCGTGCACTGAGCGACCAGACCGTCCGTGAGGTGACCGGGTCCGACCGCCGACGCATCGCCGCGTACCTCGGCCGGCTCCGCGCCTCCGACCGACCGGCAGCGCTCATCCGGGCGTGGTTCCGCGAAGCGGAAGTCCCGACGGGCTTCACGCTCGGAGAACTCCTGGTCCGGGCGGCACTGGAACACCAGGACGACGTCGTCGCCGACCGTCTCGCCCGACCACAGCGGCGGTACCTCAACTCGCCCGAGCGCCTGGCGCGGGTCGTCGCCGACGAACGGGCGATCCACGGCCTCAGCCGCGCACAACTGGCCGACCGTGCCGGCACGACACCCGGTGACGTCGCCGCCGTCGAGACCGGGCGGCAGGTCGACACCATGCTCACCGTCCTCCGGGTCGTGAACGCGCTCGACGTGCACCCCCTGGCGTTGCCCACCGGAGCTGTCCGGGACTCCGCGTGAACCGGGTGCTCCACGCCTGGCTCGAAGGGCAGTACGTCGGCGAGTTCGCCGTCGACGGGAGCGGCCGGATCACGCTCCGCTACGACGATGCCGCCCCGGACACACCCGTGTCGCTGTCCCTGCCCCGGGACGGCAAGATCTCCGACCGGGCACCGGGCCGGTTCCTCGACAACCTCCTGCCCGATCGGCCCGAAGCCCGCGACTGGATGCGTCGCGTCACCGGAGCCCGCTCGACGAGCACGTTCGACCTCCTCGAAGAGGTCGGCGGCGACGTCGCCGGCGGGCTGGTGCTCCTCCCCGCACCGGAGTTGCCGCAGCCGGCGGCCACCGCGCTGCTGCTGGCCGACGACGACGCGATCGCGTTCCGGATCAGCAGCCTGCACGACGATCCGGATCGCTGGTGGGAGCGGAGCGACCCGGCCCGGTTCTCTCTCGCCGGTACGCAGCCGAAGTTCGCGCTCGCGAACGTCGCCGGTACCTGGTTCTGGCCGAACGCGTCGGTCCCGTCGACGCACATCATCAAGCCGGCGTTCTCCGCCAACCGGGGAGCCGAGCATGCAGAGGTCGCGGCCGAGCGCCTGGCAGCGGACATCGGCATCGTCGCCCCGCGAGCCGACGTGCTCGACGTGGTCGGCGAGCAGGCGTACCTCGTTGAGCGCTTCGACCGGGCACCGCAACCGTCCGGCTTCGCCGCGCGACTCCACATGGAGGACCTCGCACAGGCACTCGGCAGGTCCGGTGCCGACAAGTACCGCATCGGAGCGAAGCCGATCCTCCAGCTCCTGCTGCAGCACGATGCGTCGGGCACGGCCGCGCACGACTTCCTCCGGCAGGCCGCGTTCAACGCAGCGATCGGCAACGCTGACGCGCACGCGAAGAACTACTCGGTCCTGCTCCGACCGGCGGGGGTGGAACTCGCGCCGCTCTACGACGCCCTGCCCACGCGCCTCTGGCCCGGGTACGACGAGCAGCTCGCGATGCGCATCGGTGGCGCGCAGTACACGCAGGAGCTGACACTCGACCACTGGTCGAAGCTCGCCGATCAGTCCGGCCTGGACGTCGACCGCGCCCGCGTCGAGGTGCAACGGGTGTACGACGACGTCGCCGACCGGATCGACACCGCTTGGAACGACCTCGACGACGACCAGGCCACTCGGATGCGCGGACTCGTCGCCGAGCAGACGGCGAAGATCGCGGGTCCGCGCGCGACGCGCACCACGCCGGGAACGGTGGGCCCTGCCGGGATCGAACCGACGACATCCACGGTGTAAACGTGGCGCTCTACCAGCTGAGCTAAAGGCCCTCACGTCGAGTCTACGGCGTCGGACACCCGCCCGATGTTCAGCCACAGGCTTACTTTCGGCGATGTGAAGTCGTATCCTTAACACGTGCACTCCGACCCCGTGATCGCGGTGATCGTCGACCTCGTCGACTCCCGCACCCTCGACGACCGCGCAGCGGCCCAGCGCGACGTCGAGCGCGCCTTCGACGGTACCCCAGCGGTCGAGGCGGTCGATCCGCTGCGCGCCACCGTCGGCGATGAGTTCCAGGTGATCTACGCCACGCTGACCGACGCACTCGTCGCGACCACGGCCGCGATCCTCGCACTGCCGCCGACCGTGCAGATCCGGTTCGGGATCGGGCGCGGCACGGTGCAGACGATCGGCGCGGGTGCGGTCGGTCCCCTGCAGGACGGCCCCGGGTGGTGGTCCGCACGCGACGCCATCAACGAGACCCACCGGCGCGAGGACGGCCGGACCGCGTTCCTCCGGGCCTGGTACCACGACGCCGAGGACCGCCACGGACCGACGGAGCGACTCGTGAACGCCTACTTCCTGAGCCGCGACCACGTCGTCGCGCGCCTGACCCCGCGTGCACGGCGGATCGCCCTCGGGCTGGTCCAGGGCCGGACCCAGGCGCAGATCGCTGCTGAGGAGGGCATCACCCCGTCGGCGGTCTCCCAGTCCGTGCAGAAGTCGGGCGTCGCCGCACTGGTCGAGGGCCTGCGGGTCCTCGGGGACGGGGGCCGCTGATGCTCGCCGGGGTCCTCCTCGCCCTGATCGGGACGGCCGACGTCGTGCGCACCCGGACCGGCACCGACGCCGCACCACGCCGCGTCCTGACCGTGATCGTGGTCCTGCTGCTGTGGATCGGGATGGCCGTCGTCGCCGTGCCGGGCCTCGGCCTCCCCGTCGGGGCGGTGGCCACCGCGATCGTGCTCGCCGCCCTGTGGATCGCCACGACGACGCCGGTGCGGCCGACCGACGCCCGGCCGTCGACCACGCCGCCACGGGTCTGGTGGCGCCGTTCGGGCTCGTGGCCGTCGGTCCTGCTCGCGGTCGCGCTCGCCGTGCTGCTGCTGACGGTCCCGTCCGTCGATCCCTCGGGGTTCGTCGTCGAGTGGCAGCGCGGTTCCGCGCCGGCGTTCGTCGCCGCCGTCCCGCTCGCCGCGATCGTCGGCGGCGTCGGAGCAGCGCTGTTCCTGGTCGACTCGGCCAACGTCGTCGTCGCCCAGGCCCTCCCGCCGGGGCTATCCCCCGACACCGTCGGGCGTACGGTCGAGGACGGCCGGGGGCGACGGCTGTTCGCACGACGACCCCGACGGGATGCCCGCGACGCCGAGCCTGCAGGCGACGACGACACCGGCGCGGGCACGGTCCTGCTGCAGGGCGGCCGCATGATCGGCCCGATCGAGCGCCTGCTGCTCGCCGGGTTCTCGCTGGTCGGGGCGTTCCCCGTCGTCGCGGCGCTGATCGCGGCCAAGGGCATCGTCCGCTTCCCGGAGATCCGCCGCGAGACGACCGGGTACCAGGCCGAGTACTTCCTCATCGGCAGCCTGGTGAGCTGGGCGATGGCGTTCGCCGCGGCCGGCATGTGCTGGTTGCTCGCACAGGGCTGAGGCTCGCGCCGCGTCCCGCGCGACCCGTGACCCGCGTCCCCGGGCACCGCGCTCCCCCGTCGAAGCACGAATCCGACATCGAACAACCGCCGGGTCCCGGTTCGATGTCGGATCCGTGGTTCGACGCCGCCAGCGCACCGCCGCCAGCGCCCCGCCGACGCCACGGGTCGATGCACAGCGGCCGCCCCGGGAGATCCCGGTCGTCGCCGGGTAGCGTCATCCCCGTGAACGGAGTCGGAGTCCTCGACGAGGCCGGCCGCCTGCGGCTGCTCGGTGCCGGTGCGACCGGTGCCGCCTTCGCCGTCGTGCTCGTCGTCCTCGTGGCGTCGTCGTGGACGGAACCGACCCCGGCCCTCCTCGTCGGCCTCGGTGTCCCGGCGGCAGCGGTGGGCATCGCGATCGCCGTCGTCCTGCAGCTCCGCTCCTGGCGCGCCGAGGGCGGGTACGACCGGAGCGTCGTCGTCCGCAACTGGGTGCTCGAGGGCGAGGTGCCCCCGACCGTGCCGGCCGCCGAGTGGATCCCCCTCGTGCAGGCCCAGGCCGAGCGCGAGGTCGCCGGCTGGGGCAAGATCGTCCTCTCGACGATCTGGATCCTGATGACCTGGTCGATGCGGGACCAGCACGGACCGGTCATCACGACGATGCTGATCCTGCTCTGGATCGGCCTCGGCCTGTGGAGCGCACTCTGGGTGATCCCCCGCGCCCGGGCCGCCAAACGACTGCTCGGCCGCGGCGTCGCCACCCCCGCCTGATCCCGCCCGGCACCGTCCTGGGTACGCTCGCCGTCATGCAGAGTCGCACCCTCGGCCGTACCGGCCGCCCCGTGTCCGTCGTCGGCCTCGGCACCTGGCAGTTCGGCGGTGACTGGGGCCCGGTCTCCGACGCCGACGCGAACGCCGTCATGGACGCGTCCGTCGAGTCCGGCGTCACGCTGTTCGACACCGCCGACGTGTACGGCGACGGCCGGAGCGAACAGCTGATCGGCGCGTGGCGGACGGCCAACCCCGACGTCCCGCTCACTGTCACGACGAAGATGGGCCGTCGCGCCGACCAGGTCCCGTCCAACTACGTCGCCGCGAACTTCCGCGAGTGGGTCGACCGCTCGCGCCGGAACCTGCGGCAGGACACCCTCGACCTCGTCCAGCTGCACTGCCCACCGACCGAGGTCGTCGCCGACGACGCCGTGTACGACGCCCTCGACGCGCTCGTCGCCGACGGCTCGGTCGCCGCCTACGGCGTCAGCGTCGAGACCGCCGACCAGGCCCTCACCGCGATCGCCCGCCCCGGCGTCGCCACCGTCCAGATCATCCTCAACGCGTTCCGTCTCAAGCCGCTCGACCGCGTGCTGCCGGCGGCCCAGGAGGCGCGGGTCGGCATCCTCGCGCGCGTCCCGCTGGCATCGGGGTTGCTGTCCGGCAAGTACACGGCGGACACGTCCTTCGCCGAGGGCGACCACCGCAACTACAACCGCCACGGCGAGGCGTTCGACCAGGGCGAGACCTTCAGCGGCGTCGACTTCGAGGACGGGGTACGCGCTGCCCAGGCCTTCGCGGCATCGCTGCCCGACGGTGTCTCGGTCCCGCAGGCGGCGCTCGCGTGGATCATCGCCCAGGACGGCGTGACCGCGGCGATCCCCGGCGCACGCAACCCCGAGCAGGCCCGGTCGAACGCCGGTGCGGGCTCGCTGCCCGAGGTGCCGGGCCTCGACGAGACCGTCCGCGAGCTGTACGACGAGTGGTTCCGCGCCGCCGTGCACGACCGGTGGTGAAGCCGGCGGCCGTCGGCGCAGCGCTCGCGGCCCTCACGGTCCTGGCGCTCATCGCGGGCGGGACGGCACCGGCGAACGGCACCTCGCGGTCCGCTCCCCCGTGGCCCGCGCCGACGGCCCTCGCCGAGCGTGCCGACGACGCCGGACTGCGCAACGTCTGGGGCGAGCGACTCGCCGAGCACGTCCACACCCACCTGACGATCCTCGACGGCGACGTCCCCGTGACGGTGCCGGCGAACGTCGGGCACTCGGACACCCGACGGTTCGCCGCGCAGCTGCACACGCACGACACCTCGGGCATCCTGCACGTCGAGTCCCCCACCCGGCAGCCCTTCACGCTCGGGCAGTTCTTCGACGAGTGGGGCGTCTCGCTCGGCCCCGCACACGTGGGCGGGCTCCGTGGCGAGCTGACGGTGTGGGTCGACGGCCGCAGGTTCATCGGCGACCCGCGCTCCATCGCGCTGACGAACCGCCGCGAGGTCGTGCTCGACGTCACGACGATCGGCGAGGTCCCGCACCTGCCGCCACCCTTCGACTGGCCGCCGCAGTACCGCTGACCCGCACCGCGACACGCCCGGCGACGCCGCGTCAGGCGACGCCGCCCCGCGCCCTCAGTCGCCCGGCAGACCGAGCGCGCTCCCCCGCGGGACCGGTCGCGGCTCCGGAGGGTGCACGGCCCGGAGCGCGCGAACCAGCTCGCGGTCGTGCCGGTCCGAGCCGCCGCCGACGCTCCCGAGGCCGTACCGAGCACGCAGTCGGACCGGCCCGTGGACGGTCTCGAGGCGGAGGCACGACATCGTGAACGTCGGGTACCACGGCGGCCGGTACTCGCCCACGTCGATCGACGTCACGTCCGACCACCGCACGGTCGACACCGGCTCCGGTTCCTCGGGCGCCCACCCGTGCAGGCCCGCGTCGTCGACCGTCCACACCACCGGCAATGACGCCGGCACGCCGACGGCGCGCTGTCCGGATGCCCATCGTCGCACCGGCAACCAGAGCCGGACGGGGCGCCCACCGACCTCGTGCACCCGCCGCACCGTCGCGCGGTCGGCGTACGGGAACCACAGGTTCGGCACGACCACCACCACGCCCGTGATGATGACGGAGGCCGCGATCGCGCTGATCGTCGGTTCGGTGTGGAACGCGACGCACGCTGCGGTCCCGACCGACACCGCGACGAGGCTCGCCACACGGAGCGGCACCGGGTCGACGAAGCGGCCGTCCCGCAGCCGCTCCAGCCACGCCCGACGGTCCCGTGGCACCTCACGCCTCCTTCGGGGCGGTCCACGCCAGGTCGAGGTCCCACTCGTCCACCGAACCGGCCGGCAGCTGCCACACGTACTCGTTCTTGAGCTTGCGGCCGTCCTCGCGGAAGGGTCCGGTGCGGTACGGGTAGAACGCCACGGTCGGCAGCGTGCCCGGCGGCGCCGTCCGGATCGCGTTCGAGAAGTCCTTGTTCAACCGCCGCAGTTCGGCGACCACCGCGCCTCGAGCACCGTCGGCGTCGAACCCCGATGCGCCGGACGCGAGCTGGAACGCGATGTGCAGCTGCCGGTCGCCCCGGTCGTCCTCGTAGCTGATCAGCCGGTGGTTCTCGACGGCCTCGAGCAGCGCCGGGTCGCCGTAGACCACGTCGCGCACGACGTCCGGCGCGACGACCGCCCCGTTGTAGTCGACGGACAGGTCGGATCGCCCGTAGTGGAACAGCAGCGGCAGGTCGAGCTCGGCGGCGTCGGCGAGGTCGTCGAACCCGTGCTCGCGCAGGGTCCGGCGCAGCGAGCGCATCCGCACGACGTGCCCGCGGTCGTGGATGTTGTACCGGATGCGGGGGCTGATGTTCTCGGACCGGGTGATCGTGACGACGAGTTCGCCGAGTTCGTTCGTCTCGATGAGGTAGCCGAACGGGTTGAACTGGAACACCATCGGCAGCACGCCGTACTCACCCTGCTTCGTCAGCGCGGCGGAGAGCTCCGGCGACGCCGCGATCGCCCGACGCAGCTGCACGCTGAACGGAGTCTCGATCCCGAGGTTGATCTCGAGGTCGCTCGCCCCGTACGACCCGAGCACGGCCTGCGCGTACTGCTCGATGTGCGCGCGCATGTTCTCGCTGATGCCCTCGCCGCCGAACGCCGCGACGATCGTGTACTCGCTCCAGTCGAGCCGGTCGTCCTCGAACAGTGCCTTCAGGAACGGCGGGTAGCTGCAGATGATGTACGTGAAGTCGGTGCCGAACTCGCGCATCGTCTGCACGATCTTGTCGCGGTCCGGCCCGATCGACTTGATCATCGACGACTCGGTGAGCGATGCCGTCACGTTCATGCCGGTGGCCCAGGCGCCGAGCGAGAACGCGTTGAGCACGAACGGCTGCTTCGGCAGGTCCTTCGCGGTCCGCGAGAACCCGAGCTGCAGCAGCTGCCGGGTCGCCTGCCGTTCGTCGGGGCCGCGCACCCAGCTCGTCGGCGTGCCGCTCGATCCGCTCGACTCGTCGACGACGACCCCGCGCCGTGGCAGCCGACCGTCGACGCAGCGCTCCGGGATGCTCCACCGCTTGACGTACGACTCCTTGTCCATCTCGGGCAGCCCCGAGATCGCTGCGGCGATGCCGCCGCGGGTGTCCAGACGGGAGGCACGCCCCGCCTCCGCCAGGAACGCCCCGTACGCGGGCACCCGCTTCGCAGCCCGCTCGGCCGTCCGCCACGCACGCCAGCGTCCGAGGGTCCAGCGGAGCGGCTCGATGCCCGGCGTGAGCAGGAGCTTGTGCGTGCCGACGCGCGGCATGAACAGCGCCACGACCGTCTCGACGACCCAGACCACCGAGAACACCGCCGCGCGCTTCACCGGGCACCCCCGATCGTCATCGCCGCCGCGGGTCGGCGGTGCGCCAGCGGTGGCGGTGCGCTGTGGCCGAAGCGGAAGAGCATCCAGGCCATCCGACCGTCGGACTCGTCGACGCCGGCGCGCTCGACGAACGCCGCGTGCGACCGCGGGTTCGTGATCACGGTGCCGAACGGGTGCAGGGCGACGCCCCGTGCCGTGAGCTCGAGCCAGATCCGCATGAAGGTGCGTCCGGCCTCGACGTAGTCCGCCGGCGACGAGAACGGTCCCTCGAGCCACCCGAGCTGCCGGACGCCGCGCATCGTCGACAGGTACACGCGCTTGAAGACCCCACCGACGCCGGGTGCCTCCCAGAGCCCGCGGTGCTCCATCGCGAACCGCAGCACCGGGCCGGGCATGAGCATCGTCTCCGCCGACAGCCCGTCACCCGACTCCGCCGCCTGCCGCTTCGAGAACCGCAGCCAGTGCAGGATCTCGTCGTGCACGGCGTCGTGCTGCAGGTCGTCGAACAGGGTCTCCTGGTTGACCCGGACGATCTCGTCGACGGTGGCCCGGTCGGCGGTGGTGCGGAAGCGCTGGCCGGCCGCCGACGCGATGGCGGCCGCAGCCCGGATCGCGGACTCGTCCACCAGGGTCGCGTCGTAGGGCCTGCGCGAGGTGCGCCGTGCGAGGAAGCGGGCCAGCGCCTCCCGGTCGTCCGCCGTCGCGGCGCGCGGACGCAACGCGACCGTGCCCAGTCGGTGCAGGTGGTCGTCGGCCGCGCCGGAACCGACGCCGGCGTCCAGCCGCGCGAAGTCCATCTCGGCGTGGTCCAGCCGTTCCTGCACGGTGAACCCGTGCGCGCGGGCCACCACGTCGAGCCCGGCCAGGAACACCCCGGCGCAGACGTGGCCGAACGGGATGCCGAACGACTCGGCCGGCAACCCCCTGCGCAGGTCGTAGAACACGGTCGCGGTGCGGTCGTCCTCGACGCGCACGACGATCGGTTGCGAGTTGTGCGGCGACGGGTAGTGCCGCGCGTCCTCGATGATGCCCGTCCACGGTGATGCCATCGGTTCCCCCTCGGTGGTCTCTGCGGTCGATCATACGAACGCCCGGTGACGCCCATGCCGTCCGGGGAATGCAGTGCTCCCCGAGCCCGCGTACGCTCGGCCCATGGCCACGATCCGGACCGGCACCGACCTCGCCGCGGTCGAGGACGTGATCGCCGGGATCACCGCGCACGGCGAGCGCTACCTCGCCCGGGTCTTCACCCGGCAGGAGCGCGCCGACGCCGGGGACGACCCGGAGCGCCTCGCCGCCCGATTCGCCGGCAAGGAGGCCGTGCTGAAACTGCTCCGGCCGGAGCGGTCGGACGCCGTCCCGCTGACCGACGTCGCCGTCGTGCTCGATGCCGTCGGCGCCCCCGTCGTCGAGCTGACCGGTCGTGCGGCGGAGCTCGCCGAGGCGGTCGGCTGCACGTCGATCGCGGTCTCGTTGTCCCACGAACGGGGACTGGCGATCGCCACCGCCGTCGCCCTCTCCGAGCGCTGACGCAGCCCCCTGGGTCGCTCCCTGTCAGGGCACTCAGGTCCGGCGCGGCGCGTGCGGTTTCACGCACCCGCACGGCGGCTTTCCGGGCCGCCGTCCTCCTTATCGTTGCCAGCATGCACCAGGACCCGACCTCCGCAGCGACCGCCGTCGCACTCGTCGCCCCGACGACCGAACTGGCCGTCCGGCGAGCCCTCGCCGACCACGGACGGCTCGTCGTCGACGCCATGGACGTGGCGTCGATCGCCGACCTCTACGCCCTCGGGCTGACCTCGCACGCCACCGTGAACGTGATGCTCGCGGTCGAGAACGAACTCGACGTGGAGTTCCCCGACGCCGCGCTGCACCGGTCGACCTTCGCCACCATCGAGTCCATCGCCACGGCAGCGGAGACGGCGGCGTGATCACCGAGGAGCGTCCGGCGAGCGCCGGGACGACCGTCTCCGCCGTCGACCGGTTCGCCGAGCGCACCGCCCTCGTGGTCGACATCGCCGCCCGGTACGCCGACGAGGTCGATCGTGACGCCCGTCCCCCGCGCGAGGCGATCGCCGCGATGAAGGAGCACGGTCTCCTCGCCGCGGCGGTCCCGGTGGAGCACGGCGGTGAAGGAGCGACCCTCGCCGAGCTCTCCGTCATCGCGACCGAACTCGGACGTGCGTGCGCCGCGACGGCCATGGTCTTCGCGATGCACCACGGCCAGGCCATGGCGCTCTGGCGGCACGGCGGCGTGGCCCTCGGCGTCACCGCGATGATCGAGGCCGTCCGTGACGGGGCCCTCGTCGCGTCGTCCACCACCGAGCGCGGCATCGGCGGCGACGCCCGTCGGAGCACCTGCGCCATCGAGCCCGACCACGCCGGACGCATCCGCCTCCGCAAGGACGCCCCGGTCATCTCGTACGCGACCGAGGCCGACGCGATCCTCGTCACCGCCCGGCGCGACCTCGACGCGCCGGCGTCCGACCAGCGGCTCGTCATCGCGCTGCCGGCGGAGACCACGCTCACGCAGACCTCGACCTGGGACACGCTCGGGCTCCGCGGCACGTGCAGCAACGGCTGGCTGCTCGACACCGAGACGCACGAGGACCGTGTCCTCCGCGACGACTACGCGACGATCTCCGCCCGCACCGTCCTCCCCGTGTCGCACGTCCTCTGGGCGTCGGTGTGGCTCGGCATCGCGGCGGACGCGGCGGACCGTGCCCGTCGGGCCGTCCGCAAGCAGGCGCGCGCCGCCGTCGGGCAGACCCCTCCTGGAGCCCTCCGGCTCGCCGAGCTCCTGGTCGACCTGCAGACCATGGCCGACGCCGTCCGGCACGCCGCGGCCCGGTTCGACCAGGTGGCCGACGACCCCGAGGTGCTCGAGTCGACGGCGTACGCGCTGGCCGCGAACGCGCTGAAGATCGGCTCCTCCGAGCGGGTCACCGACCTCGTCACCCAGGCGCTGCGGATCGTCGGCATCGCCGGTTTCGCCGCCACCGGGGAGCTCAGCATCGCCCGGCACCTCCGAGACGCGCACGGTGCCGCCGTGATGGTGAGCAACGACCGTCTCCTGCAGAACGACGCCGCACTGGCACTCATGACCGGAGCCATCCTGTGACCATCACCGAACCGACGACCACGACGCAGTCCGCACCCGCGTCCGACCTCGACGCCGCCCGCGCTGCGCTGCGTGCACGGCTGCTCGCCGACGGCGTGCTCATCGACCTCGGCTCGCCGGGGCTCTACGGCCGCACGGGCGTGTTCGAGCGCGTGTACACGGCGGTCGACACCGCGGCCGTGGCCAGCCAGCAGGACCTCGACGCCGAGGTGCTGCGCTTCCCGCCCGTGGAGCCGCTCGCGGCGTTCGAGCGCACCGACTACATCGCGTCCTTCCCGGACCTCGCCGCGTCGATCTCCGGCTTCACCGGTGACGACCGCACGCACCGTGCCCTGCTCGCCGCCCGCGAGCGCGGGGAGCGGTGGGAGGGCTTCCTCGAGCCGGCCGACCTGATGCTGACCCCGGCGGTCTGCCACCCGGTCTACGGGCTCGTCGGGGACCGCGTCCCGCAGGACGGCCGCACCTTCGACATCGTCGGCGACTCGTTCCGGCGCGAGCCCTCGCTCGACCCGATGCGGCTGCAGGCGTTCCACATGCACGAGTTCGTGCACATCGGCACGCCCGGCTCGGCCCAGCACCACCGTGACGACCGCATCCCGGTCATGCGCGCGCTGCTCGAGTCGTTCGGCCTCGAGATCGACGTCGTCCCCGCGAACGACCCGTTCTTCGGACGGGTCGGGCAGATGCTCGCCCGGAACCAGGTCGAGCAGGCGCTCAAGTTCGAGTTCGTCACGCCCGTCTACGGCCCGGAGCACCCGGCGACCGCGATCGGCTCGGCGAACCTGCACGAGGACCACTTCGGCACGTCGTTCGGCATCTGCACGGCCGACGGCGAGGTCGCGCACAGTGCCTGCGTCGCGTTCGGCCTGGAGCGCATCACGATCGCCCTCTTCGCCGCGCACGGCACCGACCTCGACGCGTGGCCGGCTCCGGTCCGCGCGGCCCTGGCCCTGTGAGCACCCACCACGGCTGGACGGGTCGCCCGGCCCTCCGCGTCGCCGTGCAGCTCCCCGTCGCGGCGCGCGCCGGCGTCGTGATCTGTCCGCCGCTCGGGCAGGAGGGCGTGATCGCGTACCGGACCCTCCGCCTGCTGGCGGACCGACTGGAGGCGCGTGGCGTGGCCTCGGTGCGGTACGACCCGTCCGGACGTGGTGACTCCGCACCCGACGGCGATCCCGACGCGCAGGTCCGGTCGGCACGTCGCGCCGCAGCGGTGCTGCGTGGTGCCGGGGTCGAGCGGATCGCGTACGTCGGTCTGGCCTCCGCCGCGCCGATCGCCGCCGCCGCGGCCTCCGACACGGACGGCCTGGTCCTCTGGGACGCGCCCGCCTCCGGCCGCGCCTGGCTCCGGAAGCAGCGAGCACTGGCGACGATCACGATCGGCGCCGACCGCGTGGTCGACGGCGTCGAGAGCCTCGTCGGCATGGACGTCGACCCCACCGAAGCTGCGGCCCTCGGCGCGCTCACCTACCGGTCGCGGACCGGCCCGACCATCGCCCTCGTGCGCCCGGGCAGCAGCGCCCCCGCAGCGCTCGGCGACGTGTCGACGACCGAGGTCACCGGGAGCGCCGAGCTCCTCGACGGCACGAGCATGGTCGCCCGGATCCCGGGCTCCGCCGTCGACACCGTCGTGGCGTGGACGGACGCGTGGGCGCCGACGGTGGCCCTGCCGGTCCTGCCGCCGACACTCGACGAGGTCCTCGACGTGGACGCCCGCACGTCGGAGCGCATCGTCCGGATGGGCCCGGAACGGCTCTTCGCCATCGAGACCGTCACCTCCGGCCAGCACGAGGACGCCCCGGTCGTCGTGCTGCACAACGGCGCCGCCGAGCACCACGTCGGCGCGTCCGACTACCAGGTCGCCCTCGCGCGGACCCTCGCCCGCGACGGTGCCCGGGTGGTCCGGGTCGACCGGAGCGGCACCGGTGAGAGCTCCGCGGTCCACGAGGACGAGCGGTCCGCGATGTTCGCGCAGGAGTGGATCGACGACCAGCAGGCGGTGGTCGACGCCCTCGCCGTGGACTCCCGACGGCTCGTGCTCGTCGGCATGTGCGCCGGCGCGTGGCTCGCGGGGCGCTCTGCGGACGCCGCACCGCGCATGGTCCTCGAGATCAGTCCGAACGACTACCGTCGCCAGCCGGCCGCGGTGGGCGCGTACGCCGATGCCCTCCGCGCGATCGACGAACCGTCGCCGCTGCGGCTGGTGCTCCGGCGCTGGTGGAACGCCGTCGTACCCGAGTGGGTGCGCGACCGGGTCGCCCGTCGCGACCGGGTCGGCGGGGTCGTCGGACACGTCCGTCCGCTCGTCGAGCACGGCACCGACGTCGTGCTCATCGCGTCGCCCGTGGACGTCGAGCTGTTCGAGCGGCTCGGTGGTCCGCGTGCCCTCCGGCGGTGGGGCACCCGTGGCCGGACCGGCAGGGTGGAACTCGTGCGGGTGCCGGACGGCGACCACTCGCTGTTCTCCCCGGTGATGCGGCAGGCCGTGCTCACCGAGGTGCGGTCACGCGTCGCGGCGACGTTCCCCGTGCACGCCTGACCCGCCGGCGAACCCGTCGATGGCGCGCTGCGCGATCGCGACCTCGGTGGGCCCGCCGTGTCCCTCGTCCTCGACGACCTCGAGGCGGCTGCCCGGCCACGCCCGGTGCAGCAGCCACGGCGTGATGACGGGCCCGCTCACGTCACGCCGCCCGTGCACGAGCACGCCGGGGATCCCGGCGAGCTCGCCGGCGCGCCGGAGGACCTCGTCCGGACCGAGGAAGCAGTCGTTCGCCCAGTAGTGGGTGACCAGCGTGGCGAAGTTGCGCCGGTCCCGGGGATCGGTGTGCAGCTGCCCCGGGCGCCACGCCGGGTCGAGCGAGACGTGGGTCGACTCCCACGTGTCCCAGCTGTCGGCTGCGGCGTCCCGGACGGCGGGGTCGGACGAACGCAGCAGTCGGGCGTGGTGCTCGACCGGCCGCACGCCTGCCGGGACGTCGGCGGTGAACCGTGACCAGGCCTCCGGGAACACCGTCCCGACCCCCTCGGTGATCCAGTCGACCTCGCGACGGGAACCGGTGGTCACCGCGACGAGCACGACCTCGGTGACGCGCTCGGGGTGCTTCAGGGCGTAGGCGAGCGCGAGGGTGCTGCCCCACGAGACACCGTGCAGCAACCAACGCTCGACGCCGAGGTGTCGCCGCAACGCCTCGACGTCCTCGATCAGGGCCGCCGTCGTGTTGCGGTCGAGCGACCCGAGGTCGTCGATCGCCCACGGGGTGCTCCGCCCGCACCCGCGCTGGTCGAGCCCGATGATCCGGTACACCTCGGGGTCGAACCGCTGCCGGTAGCCCCCGGCGCCGAGACCGGATCCCGGGCCGCCGTGCAGGTACAGCGCTGGGCGGCCGGTCGGGTTGCCGGACTCCTCCCAGTGGATCCGGGCGCCGTCGGGGCGGTCGAGCCAGCCGTGGTCGTGGGGGTCGATGGGCGGGTGCACACCCGGAGCCTACGACGGACGTGCGGACCGGACGAGGTCGAGCGTGCGCGCCACCGCGGTCGGGTGCTCGACGTGGGCGAAGTGCCCGCAGTCGTCGAGCAGCACCGTCCGGACGTCGGGCAGGAGGCTACGGAGCGCCGCGAGGTCGGACACCCGGGCGAACACGTCGTCCCGCCCGGCGATCGCGGTGACCGGGCACGTCACGCCGCGCCATCGGTCCAGGTCGTAGGCGGCCGCGGCACGAGCGGCTCCGATGAAGCCGGCCGGACGGAGCTCGTCGACGAACGCCTCGAGCACGCTCGGGTCGAGCCGGCGCACGTGCGAGAAGACGGGAGCGGCGAGGACGGGCAGGAGGCCGATCGCCCGGAGTCCGCGCAGGAGCGGCCGTGCCGTCTCCCCGGTGATCGCGAGGCCTGCCCGCAGCAGCGTGAACGCGGGGAGCGTCAGGAGCCCGCGCACGGGATGCCGGGACGCTCCGGCGGTCGCCACGGTCGTGCCGGAGACGAGCGCGACGGAGCGCACGCGTCCGGGTGCCACGACGGCCAGGTGCATGCCGACGAAGGCGCCCATCGAGTGGCCGACGACGTCGACGTCCGGGACCGCGAGGGCGTCGAGCACCGTGGTCAGCACCGACGCCGCCTGGTCGACCCCGAGCGGCTCGACCGGTGCCGGTGACGCGCCCCAGCCCGGCAGGTCGACGAGCACAAGACCGCGGTCGTCGATGCCGTGCGCCGCCGACAGGAGCGGGGTCCACGTGGTCCACGACCCGGCGACCCCGTGCAGCAGGAGCAGCGCGGCGGGACCGGGTCGGTGGTGCACGACGACCGGGCCGACGTCCGTCGGGACGACGGTGCGCTGCAGGCCGAACCGGTCGGCGTCGGCGGTGACCGGGAACGGCGCGTACGGCTCGGCGGTGACCACCCGCGCGGGTGGGCGGTCGTCGACGGCGTGCACCGTGCCTCCAGTCCGCGACGCGTCGCGCGTCGCCTCAGGAGGTGTTCGGAACGCTAGCCGACGGGGACTGGTGCGGCGCAGGCCGCCAGGCGGTCGAGCGCGGCCTTGTACTCCGTCACGTCACGGGCGACGCCCGGCTCGGAGATGATCGAGGCCTTGATGCGACCCTGCACGTCGATGACGAAGGTCGCGCGGGTGGCGAAGCCCTTGTGCTCGAGGAAGACGCCGTACTCCTTCGAGACGGCGCCGTGCGGCCAGAAGTCCGCGAGGAGCTCGAAGTCGTAGCCGTTCGATTCGGCGAACGATCGGAGCGTCGCCTTCGAGTCGACCGAGATGCCGACGAGCTCGACGCGCTGGTCCTGGAACATCGCGATGTTGTCCTGGAGGGCGCAGAGCTCGTTCGTGCAGGTCGACGAGAACGCGAGCGGGAAGAAGACCAGCGCGACCGGGCGGACGCCACGGAAGTCGCTGAGGCGGACGTGCTCCCCGAACTGGTTCGGGAGTTCGAAGTCCGGCGCGAGCGAGCCGATCTCCAGTGCCATCAGTGCGTTGCTTCTTCCTCGGGCGTGGGGTGTGCCCGGTGTCCTCGCGCACGCACGGGTCGCGTGTGCACGATCGGCAATCGTACGCCGACGTCACCCGAATGCAAGCACCTGTCCACCCACACGTCACCATCAGCCTCTGGGTCGGTGCGGGGGCCTAGAGTGGTCGGGGCCCCATCCGGTCGTGACCCGACCAACCGGTGGCCCGCCATGTCCACCACCACGAGAACGAACGAGGTCAAGGGTGACGGTGAACGACCAGGACCCGTACAGCCACGGCAGCAGCGACCAGGACCCGGAGGAGACCGCCGAATGGCGTGAGTCCCTCGACGGGCTGGTGCAGACCCACGGCCACCAGCGTGGCCGCGAGATCATGCTGAGCCTGCTCAAGCGGTCCAAGGAACTGCACCTCGGTGTGCCGATGGTCCCGACCACGGACTACGTGAACACCATCGCGCCGGAGAACGAGCCCGAGTTCCCGGGCGACGAGGAGCTCGAGCGCCGCTACCGCCGGTGGATCCGGTGGAACGCCGCGATCACCGTGCACCGCGCGCAGCGCCCCGGGATCGCGGTCGGCGGCCACATCTCGACCTACGCGTCGAGCGCCGCCATGTACGAGGTCGGCTACAACCACTTCTTCCGCGCGCAGGACCACCCGTCCGGCGGCGACCAGGTGTTCTTCCAGGGGCACGCGTCCCCCGGCATGTACGCCCGCGCCTACATGGAAGGGCGCCTCGGCGAGGACCAGCTCGACGGCTTCCGGCAGGAGAAGTCCCACGCCGGCGGCGGACTCTCGTCCTACCCGCACCCGCGCCTCATGCCGCACTTCTGGCAGTTCCCGACCGTGTCGATGGGCATCGGCCCGATCAACGCGATCTACCAGGCGCAGCAGGCGAAGTACCTCTCCAACCGCGGCATCAAGGACGCCTCCGACCAGCAGGTCTGGGCGTTCCTCGGCGACGGCGAGATGGACGAGGTCGAGTCGCGCGGACAGCTCCAGGTCGCCGCGAACGACGGCCTCGACAACCTGAACTTCGTGATCAACTGCAACCTGCAGCGTCTCGACGGTCCGGTCCGCGGCAACGGCAAGATCATCCAGGAGCTCGAGGCGTTCTTCCGCGGTGCGGGCTGGAACGTCATCAAGGTCGTCTGGGGCCGCGAGTGGGACGACCTGCTCGCCCGCGACACCGAGGGCGCGCTCCTCAACCTGATGAACCAGACGCCGGACGGCGACTACCAGACGTACAAGGCCGAGAACGGCGCGTACGTCCGCGAGAACTTCTTCGGGCGCGACCCGAAGGCGCTCGAGCTGGTCAAGGACTACACGGACGACCAGATCTGGAACCTCAAGCGCGGTGGGCACGACTACCGCAAGGTCTACGCCGCGTTCAAGGCCGCGACCGAGCACAAGGGCCAGCCGACCGTCATCCTCGCGAAGACGGTCAAGGGCTACGGCCTCGGCCCGAGCTTCGAGGGGCGCAACGCGACGCACCAGATGAAGAAGCTCACGCTCGACAACCTCAAGCAGTTCCGCGACGAGATGCGCATCCCGATCACGGACGCACAGCTCGAGGAGAACCCCTACACGCCGCCGTACTACCACCCCGGGAACGACGACGAGGCGATCCAGTACATGCACGAGCGCCGGCGTGAGCTCGGCGGGTACGTGCCGGAGCGTCGCACCAAGTACACGTCGATCACCCTCCCCGAGGACTCGAAGTACCAGGTCGTCAAGAAGGGCTCCGGCAAGCAGGAGATCGCCACCACCATGGCGTTCGCCCGACTGCTGAAGGACCTGCTCCGCTCCCCCGACTTCGGCGACCGCGTGGTGCCGATCATCCCCGACGAGGCACGCACGTTCGGCATGGACGCGTACTTCCCGACGGCGAAGATCTACAACCCGAACGGCCAGCACTACACGTCGGTCGACCGTGAGCTCCTCCTCGCCTACAAGGAGAGCCCGCAGGGACAGATCATCCACGTCGGCATCAACGAGGCGGGCGCCCTCGCGGCGTTCACCGCGGTCGGCACCTCGTACTCGACGCAGGGCGAGCCGCTCATCCCGGTCTACGTCTTCTACTCGATGTTCGGGTTCCAGCGCACCGGCGACGCCATCTGGGCCGCCGGCGACCAGATGACCCGTGGCTTCATGATCGGCGCCACCGCCGGTCGCACGACGCTCACGGGCGAGGGCCTGCAGCACGCCGACGGCCACTCGCTGCTCCTCGCGACGACGAACCCCGCCGTGGTGTCCTACGACCCCGCGTACGGCTACGAGATCGGGCACATCGTCCAGGCCGGCCTCGACCGGATGTACGGCACGAACGAGGACGGCAGCGCCAAGCACGCCGACCCGAACGTCATGTACTACCTGACGGTCTACAACGAGCCGATCGTCCAGCCGGCCGAGCCCGAGGGCATCGACGTCGACGGCATCGTCAAGGGCATGTACCTGCTCAACCGCAGCGAGCACGACGGGCCGAAGGCCCAGCTGCTCGCGTCGGGTGTCGCCGTCCCGTGGATCCTCGAGGCGCAGCAGCTCCTCGCCGAGGACTGGGGCGTGTCGGCCGACGTCTGGAGCGTCACGAGCTGGGGCGAGCTGTACCGCGACGGTCTCGACGCGGAGCAGCACGCCTTCCTCAACCCGAACGAGGCACCGCGCACCCCGTACGTGACCGAGCGACTGCTCGGCACCGAGGGCCCGGTCGTCGCGGTGAGCGACTTCATGCACGCCGTGCAGGAGCAGATCCGCCCGTTCGTCCCGACCGACTACGCCACCCTCGGCGCCGACGGCTTCGGCTTCTCGGACACCCGTCCGGCAGCGCGCCGCTTCTTCCACATCGACGGCCCCTCGGTCGTCGTGCGGACGCTGCAGCAGCTCGCGAAGCAGGGCAAGGTCGACGGCGCGCTCGTCCAGCAGGCGATCGACAAGTACCGCCTGCACGACGTGACCGCCGGCACCACGGGCAGCGCGGGCGGCGAGAGCTGATCTGCCGGTGACGTCGGTCCGACCGGACTCCGAGAGCCAGGAGAGCGCGCGCGAGCGGGCGCTCTCCTGGCTCCGTCAGGTGTCCGGGGAACTCTCCACCGCCACCATCAAGCGGCTCGAGGACACCCTCCCCTGGTACAGCGAGATGCCTCCGGGCCGACGCTCCGCCGTGGGGCTCGTGGCCCAGGCGGGAATCACCTCGTTCATCAGCTGGCTCGAGGGCACCGCGTCGACCCCGTGGATCGCCGCGGCGGACGTCTTCGGCTCCGCGCCGCGGGAACTCCTGCGCTCGGTGAGCCTGCAACAGACGCTCCAGCTCATCCGCGTGGTCGTCACCGTGGTCGAGGAACGCGCCAAGGACGACGAGATGCTGCAGGAGGCGATCCTCAAGTACTCGCGGGACATCGCCTTCGCGGCCGCCGACGTCTACGCCCGCGCGGCCGAGGCCCGTGGGCTGTGGGACGCCCGGCTCGAGGCCCTCGTGGTCGACTCCATCCTGTCGGGCGAGTACGACGACGAACTCCCGTCGCGCATCGCGGCCCTCGGCTGGCACGGTCACGGCGAGGTCGCGGTCCTGGTCGGCAACGCGCCGAAGCAGCTCGAGGTCGACCAGATCCGTCGCACCGCCCGGCACATGGACGCCGACGTGCTCATCGGCGTGCAGGGCTCCCGCCTCGTCGTGGTGATCGGCCGTGCCACGCCGCGCGACGACGTCCCCGAGGGCGAGGAGCCGGTGTCCTTCACCGCCATCGCCCAGGCGCTCGAGCCCTCGTTCGGCGAGGGGCACCTCGTCCTCGGCAACGAGGTGCCCGGCGTGGTCGACGCGTCCACCAGTGCCAAGGGTGCCCTCGCCGGCTTCGCGGTCGCGCGGGCCTGGCGCGGTGCTCCTCGTCCGGCCCTGGCCGACGACCTGCTCCCGGAACGCGCTCTCGCCGGCGACCCGCTCGCCCGGTCCGCCCTCGTGCAGCGCATCTACGTGCCGCTCAAGGACCAGTCGACGGAGCTCCTGCAGACGCTCTGGTGCTACCTCGACACCGGCCGGTCGCTCGAGGCCACGGCGCGCGAGCTGTTCGTGCACCCGAACACGGTGCGCTACCGGCTCCGCCGCGTGGCGGACATCATCGGGTGGGACGCCACGCACGCGCGGGACGCCCTCATCGTGCAGTCAGCGCTCATCCTCGGCGCCATGTCCGAGTCGACCGCCGGTCGGCGTCGCATCCCGCACCGCCGGTGAGCGACGTCGTATGCCGCATCGTCGCTAGGAAATGCACAATGTCGAGCGGTCATCGCTGTGGGAAGCCCACACGGGTGCGGCGCGGGCCGACGGGCAGGATTGTCCGGTGATCGTCGTCGTCGCGCCCGGACAGGGCTCCCAGACCCCCGGCTTCCTCGCCCCCTGGCTCGAGGACGCCACCGTCCGTGACCGCGTGGGGGCGTGGTCCGAGGCCATCGGCGTCGACCTCGCCGCCCACGGCACCGAGTCCGACGCCGAGACCATCAAGGACACGGCGCTCGCGCAGCCGCTCATCGTCGCCGCCGGTCTCATCACGGCCGACGCCCTGCTCGCCGACGGCCGCCGTGCCCTCGTGGGCGGGGTCGCCGGCCACTCGGTCGGCGAGTTCACCGCCGCCGGGGTCGCCGGGATCCTCGAGCCGACCGACGCCGTCGCCCTCGTCGCCGAACGCGGCCGGGCGATGGCGGACGCCGCCGCGCTCGAGCCCACGTCGATGGCCGCCGTCCTCGGTGGGGACGCCGATGCCGTCGCCGCCGCGCTCGAGGCGAACGGCCTCGTCTCCGCGAACCACAACGGCGGCGGTCAGACCGTCGTCGCCGGTCCCGCCGACGCGATCGCCGCCCTCGCCGCCGACCCGCCCGCGAAGGCCCGCGTGATCCCCCTCGCCGTGGCCGGTGCGTTCCACACCCGGTACATGGCGTCCGCCGTCGAGCGTGTCGCCCCGGTCGCCGCCGCCGCGACCGTGCAGGACCCGTCGCTGCCGATCTGGACGAACGCCGACGGTTCCCGTGTCGACGACGGTCGTCGCTTCGTCGACCTCATGGTCCAGCAGATCCAGAGCCCCGTGCACTGGGACGCCGTGATGGAGTCCTTCGCGGCCGCCGGAGTCACGGGCATCATCGAACTCGCACCCGCCGGTGCCCTCGTCGGCCTGGCGAAGCGCGGTCTGCGCGGGACGCCGACCGTCGCGATCAAGACCCCCGACGACCTGCCCGCAGCGATCGACCTGCTGCAGAGCGCGGGCCAGGAAGCAGACGCAACCGCATGACCGACGCCCCCATCCCGACCACCGCGACCGAGGGGACGGAGCCGACCCGCGCCTCCCGTCCGCTGCTGCAGCAGCGTCGCGGCCACGAGTTCACCCGCATCCTCGCCTTCGGCGCCGCCCGCGGTGAGAACGCCGTGCCGAACGACGACCTCGTCGGGCCGATCGACTCCTCCGACGAGTGGATCCGCCAGCGCACCGGGATCATCACCCGCATGCGCGCCGGCAAGGACGTCGAGGCGGTCGACCTCGCCGAGGCCGCCGCGCTCGACGCGATCGCCAAGGCCGGCCTGACGCCGGACCAGATCGGCGTCGTGCTCGTGAGCACCGTGACCCACACCGTCGCCACGCCGTCGATGGCGTCGCTGCTCGCCGAGCGCATCGGTGCCGCGCCCGCCGCGGCCTACGACATCAGCGCCGCGTGCGCCGGGTACGCGTACGGCATCGCCCAGGCGGACTCGTTCGTGAAGTCCGGCATTGCCGACCACGTGCTGGTCGTCGGTGCCGAGAAGCTCAGCGACATCGTCGACCCGACGGACCGCTCGATCTCGTTCCTGCTCGGCGACGGTGCCGGAGCGGCGATCGTCGGCCCGAGCGACTTCCCCGGGATCGCCCCGACGATCTGGGGCTCCGACGGGTCGAAGTGGGACGCGATCGGCATGACCTCGACCTACAACGAGTGGGAAGCGGGGGCCGCGCGGCCGACGATACGGCAGGCCGGTCAGACCGTGTTCCGCTGGGCCGTCTGGGAGATGGTCAAGGTCGCCCGTGAGGCGCTCGAGTCCGCCGGCATCCAGCCGTCCGACCTCGCCGCGTTCGTGCCGCACCAGGCGAACATCCGCATCATCGACGAGTTCGCCAAGCAGCTCGGCCTGCCCGAGTCCGTCGTGATCGCGCGCGACATCACCACCACCGGCAACACCTCCGCCGCGAGCATCCCGCTCGCCACGCACCGCCTGCTCGAGGAGAACCCCGAGCTCTCCGGCGGCCTCGCCCTGCAGATCGGCTTCGGCGCCGGTCTCGTCTTCGGCGCCCAGGTCGTCGTCCTCCCCTAGCCCATCCCGGCCACGCACCCGCGCGGCCACCCTCCGACGAGCCTCCGGGCACGCGACCGCTGCGTGCCCTAGGCTGGTCCACGGTCAAACGACACCCCCTCAAGGAGAATCCCCATGGCCCTGTCCAACGAAGAAGTCCTCGCCGGCCTGGCCGAGCTGATCAACGACGAGACCGGCATCGCGACCGACACCGTCGCGGCCGACAAGTCGTTCACCGACGACCTCGACATCGACTCGATCTCGATGATGACCATCGTCGTCAACGCCGAAGAGAAGTTCGACGTCAAGATCCCCGACGAAGAGGTCAAGAACCTCAAGACCGTCGGCGACGCCGTCGACTACATCGTCAAGGCCCAGGCCTGACGCGAGCTTCCTGAGCGCCGCGGCCCCGGCGGACCGACCGCGGGCCGCGGCGCTCATCTCGTCCACCGGACCGACCCTCGTCGGTCCACACAGGTCCGGCGTTCGTCGGGCCGCCCCGGTCCGGCGTTCGTCGGCCCGCCCCGGCTCCGTCCGGCACCGCCACGAGCGGTCGGACGTCCTCACGAAAGAACACGTCGTTCCATGACCAACAAGACCGTCGTCGTCACCGGGATCGGTGCGATCACGCCCCTCGCCGCGACCGCCCCGGAAACGTGGGACGCGCTGCTCGCCGGCACGTCCGGCATCACCCGCATCGAGGACCCGCGCTACGCCGAGCTCGAGCTCCCCGTCGAGTTCGCCGGCCAGGCGCGCCGGTTCCTCACCGACCAGCTCACCCGCCCCGAGTCGAAGCGCCTCGACCCCTCGTCGCAGCTGTCGCTCGTCGCCGCGCGCGAGGCCTGGGCCGACGCCGGCATCGACGCCGAGACCGTCGTCCCCGAGCGCCTCATCGTCGACTGGGCCACCGGCATCGGCGGCGTCAACACCCTGCTCGACGCGTGGGACACCCTGCGCGAGAAGGGTCCCCGTCGCGTCCTGCCGATGACGGTCCCGATGCTCATGGCGAACGGCCCGGCCGCCGCCATCGAGATGGAGTTCGGCGCCCGCGGCGGCGCCCGCACCTACCTCTCGGCGTGCGCGTCCTCGACCGAGTCCCTCGCCGAGGCCTACCGCCACGTCGCCACCGGCGAGGCCGACATCGTCATCACGGGCGGTGCCGAAGCCGCCCTGCACCCGCTGCCCCTCGCGGCGTTCGCGTCGATGCAGGCGCTCTCCCGCCGCAACGACTCCCCCCAGACCGCATCGCGTCCGTACGACGTCACGCGCGACGGCTTCGTGCTCGCGGACGGCGCCGCGGCGCTCATCCTCGAGACCAAGGAGCACGCCGAGGCCCGCGGCGCGACGATCTACGCCGAGGTCGCCGGCGCCGGCATCACCTCGGACGCGTTCCACATCACCGCGCCGGACCCCGAGGGCAGTGCTGCCGCCCGTGCCGTCCTGCAGGCGCTCGAGCACGCCGGTGCCGCGCGCGAGGACGTCGTGCACGTCAACGCGCACGCCACCTCGACCCCGGTGGGCGACGTCGCCGAGTACCACGCCATGCGCCGTGTGTTCGGCGACCACCTCGACAACGTCGTGGTGTCCGCCACGAAGGCGTCGACGGGGCACCTCCTCGGTGGTGCCGGTGCGATCGAGGCCGCGTTCACGGCCCTCGCGCTGCACAACCGCGTCGCGCCGCCGACGATCAACCTCACCCAGCAGGACCCGGAGATCGTGATGGACGTCGCCACGGCGCCGCGCGAGCTCCCGCAGGGCGACCTGCTCGCGGTGAGCAACTCGTTCGGGTTCGGTGGGCACAACGCCGTGGTCGCGTTCCGGAGCGTCTGAGTCCGGTCCGTCGGGCCCGTCGGGTCCGCCCGTCGTGTCCGTCGGGTCCGTCCGTCGGTCCTGGAGGCCCGTCCCGCGTCGTCGGGGCGGGCCTCCGTCGTTCCCGTGGCCGGCCCTGGCGCGGCGCGCTCCCCGCGGCCGCGGCCCGTGGCGTGTGGCCGCGTCGGTGCGCCGAGACTCGGCCCTACGGACAGTTTCGCGGCTCCGGAAGCGCGAAACCGTCCGCCGAGGCGAGACTCGGCGCGGGCGGGCGGGCGGGCGGCCGCGGACGCGGACGCACGAACGCCGCCCCGAGGGGCGGCGTCCGGGACGGAGGATCGGGCGCGACTCAGCCGACGCGGTGCAGCCAGACGACCGGGTTGCCCTCGGCGGCGTGACGGAACGGTTCGAGTTCGTCGTCCCACGCCTGACCCAGGGCGAGTCGGAGCTCGCGGTGGAGTTCGAGGGCGTTGCTCCCCGCCACCTCCATCGCGTAGCGGACTCGGTCCTCGGGGACGACCATGTTGCCGGTGACGTCGGTCTGCGCGTAGAACACCCCGAGGTCGGGCGTGTGCATCCAGCGGCCGCCGTCCGACTCGGAGGTGGGTTCCTCGGTGACCTCGTACCGGAGGTGCTCCCAGCCGCGCAGGGCCGAGGCGATCGCCGCACCCGTGCCGACGGAACCGGTCCAGGTGAACTCGGTCCGACGCGCGCCGTCCTGGGCGGGCTGGTCGAGCCACGAGAAGTTCACGGCACGGCTCATGGCGCGACCTGCCGCCCATTCGACGTGCGGGCAGAGCGCGCGTGGTGAGGAGTGCACGTAGAGCACCCCGGTGGTCGTTCCGTTCACGATTCCTCCGATTCGTCAGGTGCGACTTCCCCATCGACCTGAACTGGAGGTTCTCGTTTCGGAACCATCGATATCCGATTGTGATGTCCTTGCGGACACGCCCATTATGCAGGCTGCGCGCTGGGAACACCAGGCACCGCGACAGAGTCAGTGGAAGACGTGCCCCGACGCGTCGAGCGGGTGCCGCTCCCCCGCGGTGACCGGCACCGGGATCCGGTTCTCGGCGGGCGGGATCGGGCAGGCGAACTGGTACGAGAACGCGCACGGCGGCAGGACGAGGAAGTTCCAGTCCAGCTCGACGTCGGCAGCGACACCGGGGTCGTCGAGGTACAGGAACCGGCCCATCGAGTAGGTGCTGCCGGGATCGTCCTCGGGCAGGGCGCTCGTGGCGTCCTGCACGATGAGCTGCAGCCGCGCGGCGCCGCGGAAGGCCGCGGAGCGGACCGCAACCAACCGGACGGCCGATCCGCCCAGGGTGGTCTCGACGTGTCCGGCGACCTCGAGCGGATCGCCGGCTGCGTCGACGACGCTCGCCGCGCCTCCTGGGACACCCGGCGTGTACCTGCCGGACGTGACCCACGCGGCGGAGTGGTCGAACCGGGCGATGCGTGCGAAGCGGGCGATCGCGTCGGACGCCGGGTCCCACACGCGCAGCGTGCCGCGGGAGACGGTGCCGGCGAGGCCGTCCGGGAAGGCGACCACCGACGGGACGACCGCCTCGTCGCCGGCCACGAGCACGGTGCCGTCCACCGGGTCGCCGTCGACGACCACCCCGTCACCCGCGTCGGCGGTGACCGTGAGGCCGCCGGGTGCCGGTGCCCACTGCCCCGGGACCGGCCACACGGGCTGGGCGAGGTCGACACGCTGGGCGTTCACGAGCGCGAGCGGACCCCGAGGGCTGGTCGCCCAGCGGTCGCGGTCGGCGACCTGCTCGTCGAAGGCGGTCACGACTGCTCTTGGCGGGGGTAGATGACCTTCTGGACGATGATGATCACCGACGCGGCGACCGGCAGGGCCACGAGTGCGCCGAGCACCCCGCCGATGGTCCCGCCCGCGACCGCTGCGATCACGACGAGGGCGCCGGGGACCTGCACGGCACGCGACATGATCCGCGGCGAGATCACGTACGCCTCGACCTGCATGTACACGAGGTAGTAGATCGCGGCGGCGAGGGCCGTCGCGGGCGAAGCGAACAGGCAGAGCAGCGAGATGACGATGGCCGACGCGAGCGTGCCCACGAGCGGGATGAGCGACCCGAGGAACGCGAACGAGGCCAGCAGCACGGGCAGCGGAGCACCGATGATGAGCAGGAACACCAGGCTGAGGATGCCGTTGATGAGCGCCTGGGAGATCTGCCCGACGACGTAGCGGCCGACCGCCTGAGTGATCTGCTCGCTGACGTCGATGAAGTTCTCGCGGCGGGACGCCGGGACGAAGCGGTAGGTCATCGACTTCATGCCGCGCATCGACGCGAGGAAGTAGAGCATCAGGATGATGACGATGACGGCGCCCGTGAGCCCGGTCAGGATCCCGCTGCCGACCGCGAGGATCCCGCCGCCGAGGCTCAGCAGGTTGCCGGGGTTCTCGACGAAGGACTGCACGGACTGCAGCGCGTGGTCGATGTCGAACGACCCCGACAGCTGGTCGGAGAGGTTCTGCACCCACTCCTGCCTCGAGATGTCCTGCACGATGTCGGGGAAGTTCTGGATGAGGTTCGTCGCCTGCTGCACGAGGATCGGCACGACCGCGAACACCACCCCGGCGAACGCGGCGAGGACCCCGACGACCACGACGGTGATGGCCACCCAGCGCGGAACGAACCGTTCGAGGAAGGACACCAGCGGGTCGATGCCGAGCGCCAGGAACAGCGCGACGCCGACGTAGACGAGCACGGTGGAGAGCTCGTTGACGATCGCCCCCGCGACGACGGCGACGAGCACGCCGAGCGCACCCATGAAGCCGATCCGGAAGGCGTTCACGCGCACGCCGGTGCCACCACGGGTCACCTCGAACGTTACGTTGGGCGTCGGGCTGTGGTCGTCCTGTTGCTGCTGCGTGTCGCGCTTCCTCGGGAGGTGCACGCGGGGCGGGTGCGGTCGCTTGCTGTTGCTCGAACCCGCGTCGGCTTTTGACATGTAGGGCGGGCGGGACTTGAACCCGCGAATCGTTCGGTTATGAGCCGACTGCCTTGACCAGCTTGGCTACCGCCCCGTGCCGGGGACCGTCAGGCCACCGGTTCCCCACGATACAGCGACTCGAACGTCGAGAGCGTGCGGTTGATGTCGTGCGCCTCGATCATCGCCAGGCTGCGGTCGCGCATCGTGACGTAGTCCTCGTCCGACGCGGTCAGCACCGCCGTGAGCTTCGCCGCGAGGTCGTGCTCGTCGCCGGGGGTGAACAGGTACCCGTTGCCGTCGATGAGGTGCGGGAGCGCCATCGAGTCCGCCGCGACGACGGGGAGGCCGGAGGCCATGCCCTCGAGCGAGGCGATGCTCTGCAGCTCGGCGGTGGAGGGCATCGCGAACACGGTCGAGTTGGTGAGCGCCCGCTGCTTGACCTCGTCCGAGACGAAGCCGAGGAACCGGACGCGGTCCTCGAGCCCGAGCTCCTTCGCCTGTTGCCGGAGCTTGGGGATCATCTCGCCGTCGCCGACGATCGTCAGCGTGGCTCCGAGCTCGGACGGCAGCAGCGCGAGGGCCTTCACGAGGACGTCGAGGTTCTTCTCGGGTGCGACCCGACCGACGAAGACGATGTCGTTGCCCGCAGGCCGCCCCTCGCGTGCAACGTACCGGGTGGCGTCGATCCCGCACGAGATCGCCAGGACCCGCTGACCGGCGATGGCCCGGCGCAGGTAGTCGGCGGCGAGGTTCGTCGGGGTCGTGATCGCGTCGGCGAGCCGGTAGGTCTTGGCGGCGTCGTTCCAGGCGATCTTCACCGCGATCGGCACCGTGCGCTTGCCGAACGGCGTGTACTCGAGGAGGTTCTCGGGCATGAAGTGGTTCGTGGCGATCACCCGGATGCCGCGCGCGTGCGCCTCGGGCACCATGCCCCGGCCGACGACGACGTGCGACTGGATGTGCAGGACGTCGGGCTGGAACGCGTCGAGGATCGGGGCGGTCCACTTCTTCACGCTCCACGGCCACACGAAGCGCAGCCACGCGTGCAGCGGCCACTTGTAGGACTTCAGGCGGTGCACGACGAGGGTCACGCCGTGGAGCTCCTCGTCGAAGGTGCCGTAGTGGCGGCTCGCCGCCGGGGCGACGATCTGGACCTCGTGCCCGCGCTCGGCCAGGCCGACGGCGAGCTGCTCGGCGAAGGTCGCGGCTCCGTTGACGTCGGGTGCGAAGGTGTCCGCCGCGATGAGGACGCGCAGCGGTCGTCGACCGCCCGTCGCACCCGTCGGCCCGGCGGTGGCGGTGGTGGCGTCGTCTGACACGGCTGGCGTCGTCCTCTCGTGGGCGATTGCTGGTCGTTCGACGACGCTACCGCACGCCGCTCGGGCAGCGCGTCCGCCTCGCGGTGGACGCCGTCACCCCACGGGACGACGGCTCAGGAGCGGGTCTGCGGGTGGTGCTTGGCGAGGAGGAACACCCCGGTGATCGCGATCGCGGCTGCGACGACGAAGCCGAAGACGGCGAAGACCGGGGCGCCGGCGGCCTCGCCCAGGATGATCACCCCGATGCCGACGGCGACGATCGGGTCGATGACCGTCAGCCCCGCGATCACGAGGTCGGCCGACCCGCTCGAGTACGCGTTCTGCACGAAGTACCCGCCCAGCGAGGCGGCGACGACCACCCCGACGATCGCGAGCACGGTCAGCCAGTCGAACGTGCCGTTCACGAACCGGTTCAGCACGACCTTGGCCAGCGTCGCGACGAACCCGTAGAGGACGCCGGCGCCGACGATGTAGTACAGCGCGTTCTTGTGCTTCGCGACGAGGCGGAACGACACCAGCACGAGCACCAGCACCACGGCCAGGATCACGAGCACGGTGACGAGCTGTCGGCTCGTGATCGCGCTCTCGTGCCCGACGAAGGCCGCGATGCCGACGAAGATGCCGACGCCGATGATGCACGTCCAGACCGCTCGCCGTGCCCGACGGCCGAGCGGCACCCCGGAGGACCGCGACGAGAACCAGGTCGTGATCACGAGGGCCACGGCGCCGAGCGGCTGCACGACGATGAGCGGCGCGTACGTGATGCTCACCAGCTGCAGGACCACGGCGATGCCGAGCATGAGCGTGCCGAGCACCCAGTAGCCGCTCGAGACCAGCCCGACGACGTGCCGGACGCTGAGGCCCTTCGACTGCCGACCGAGCCGCGCTTCCACCCGCTGCACCCCGCGGCTCTGGAACTGCGCCCCCAGTGAGAGGAACACGGCCCCGATGAGCGCGACGGGGATCATGAGCGCCTGGAACGGCGTGAGGTTCACCGCGTCGGGCAGCTGGAGGTCCGTCGTCACGCGTCGAGGCTACCGTTCCCCGCCGGATAACCTGGGTGAATGGCCGTTCTCCCGATCCGCATCACCGGCGAACCCGTCCTGCACGAGCGTGCAGCCGAGGTCACCGACTTCGACGACGACCTGCGATCGCTGGTCGCCGACATGTTCGAGACGATGGACCTCGCACCCGGGGTCGGACTGGCCGGCCCGCAGGTCGGCGTCGGCAAGCGGCTGTTCGTGTACTCATGGACCGATGATGACGAGGTCCTGCACCGCGGCGTCGCGGTGAACCCCGTCCTGTGGACGACCCCCGCCGTTCCCGAGGCTGTGGAGGAGCTCGACGAGGACGAGGAGTCCGAGGGCTGCCTCTCGGTCCCGGGCGAACGGTTCCCGCTCCGCCGCTCCGAGGGCGCGCTCCTCCGTGCCGTCGACGAGCACGGCACGCCGTTCGAGGTCGAGGCCCACGGATGGCTCGCCCGCATCTTCCAGCACGAGTACGACCACCTCGACGGGTACCTCTACGCGGACCGGCTCGTGCACCCGTACGGCAAGCAGGTCGCGAAGGCCATCAGGAAGAACAGCTGGGGCGGGCCGGGCAAGTCCTGGCTGCCGGGGCGCGACCACCCCGAGGGCTGACGGCGCTCGTCCCGTCTGCCCGGGTCCGGTCGACGGCCGACCGCGTCGGCCCGGCGCTGATCAGCAGAGCCCAGGAGGCGCGGCTCACCCCCGCCAGGCAGCGATCGCGTCCCGCAGGTGCTCGGTCTCCGGATGCCCCGGGCAGTACTCGAGCAGACCGGCCGCGACGTGCGCCTCGGCCGACGAGTCGACGGAGGCCGCCCACGGCCCGGTCCCCCGCACCGCGCAGGTGGTCGCGAGTTCCTCGAGCGTGGCGTCCCCCTCGGCAGCGTCGACCGCGGAGCGCTGCTGCGTCGACATCTCGGTGCCGGTGATCCGCTGCGCCCGGCAGTCGGTGCGCTCGTCGTCCCACACGGCGGAGTAGGTCGTGTACGTCTCGGAGCGGTCCGACGTCCCCACGTCGCAGACGAACGCGAAGACGATCGGTGCCGTGCCGGACACCGCGACGCCCGAGGTGGCGGTGGTGTCGAGCGAGTCGCCCGGCTCGGACTCCGCGCCGGTCGTGCACCCCACGAGGCCGATCGCCGCGGCCGCGACGACGCCCGCGGCGAGGGCTCGGCGCACGGTGATCACCTGTGAACGCTAACAGCTTCCGGCCATGCGTCCGCTGCGAGCTCCGACGCCACGCAAAAGGCCCCCACCCGAAGGTGAGGGCCGTGCTGCTCCCCGAGTTGGACTCGAACCAACAACCTGCCGGTTAACAGCCGGCTGCTCTGCCAATTGAGCTATCGAGGATCACTGTCCGCTGGCGAATGTCGTGCGAACAACGGGTAACAGCATAGCAGCACCCGGGACAGACCCCGCGCATCCGCCACGCATCCCGGGCGTGCCGCGCTCAGTACCCCGCGACCGGGTCCACCACGCCGACGAAGCCCTCGCCTGCCGCGCCGAGGAACGCCACGGTGTTCACCCGCACGCGCTCGGCCAGCAGCGGCGCCACCATCTCCGGCGTGTCGGCCTGGTGCGGCGTGATGATCGCGCCCGGCTCGTCCCAGAGCGGGTGTCCGTCCGGCAACGGCTCCGGGTCGGTGACGTCGAGTCCGGCCGCCGCGATCGCACCGCTGCGCAGGGCGTCCACGAGCGCGGAGGTGTCGACCAGTCCCCCACGCGCGATGTTCACGAGCCGTGCCGACGGCTTCATGATCGCGAACTGCGCGGGCCCGAACAGCTTCGCGGTCCCCGAGGTCATCGCCGCGGCGATCATGACCACGTCGGCATCGGGCAGGACGTCGTCGAGCTGGTCGGTCGTGACGGTCCGGTCCGCCCCGGGAACCGGCGAGGACGACCGGCGCACCACGGTGACCGAGACCTCGAACGGCGCGAGCAGGCGGATGTACTCCAGCGCGATGCCACCGGCGCCGATGACGACCACGTTCCGGCCGTAGAGCGAGACACCCTCGGGCTCGGTCGCCCACGACCGCGCCCGGGCACGCTTCTGCAGCACCCGTAGCGTCCCGAGCGTCAGCGCGAGGGCGTGCTCGGCGACGGGTTCGGCGTACGCGCCCTTGGCCGAGGTGAACAGCACACGGTCCCCGTGCTCGGCGATCAGCGAGGCGAAGGCGTCGACGCCGGCGAACGGCAGCTGGACCCAGCCGATGGACGGTGCGGCGTCGAGCGCGTCGGCGAGTCCCGCGGGATCGCGGGGGTCGAGCCACACGAGTCCGGCGGTGTCCGCCCCGAGCGGAGCGACGGTCCCACCGGCTGCGGCGACGGCGTCCTCGTGGAGGGCGGTGCCGTCCCCGGCGGGCAGGATCGCGATCGGGCCGGCGGTCGGCGGGGCGACCGGCAGCTCGGCACCCGCGTCGGTCACCACGGCCCGGTGCCCGCGCGCGCCCGACGACGAAGACGTACCCGACGACGCACCCGCGCTCATGCGTTCTCCTGCCGCTCCGCGCGCGGACCGGTGCCGGCGGCGACCGGCCGACGCGGCGCCGAGGACCGACGGGGTGCGGCCGACGCCGGCTGCCGACGCTTCACCGGACGGGCCGCCGTCGACGCGAGCGTCTTGACGTAGGGGTCGACGGGGTTGTCGAGGACCTCGTCGAAGGTGCCGAGGCCGACGAGCCGGCTCTCGGCCATGATCGCCACCCGGTCGGCCAGTGCCCGGGCCTCGCGCAGGTCGCTCGACACCACGACCGCCGAGAACTGCCGGTTCCGCTGCAGGGTCGCCAGCGCCTCGAGCACCGACTGCCGCACGAGCACGTCCACGCCGCGGGCGGGTTCGTCGGCGACGAGCAGCTGGGGCTCGAGCACGAGCGCCTTCGCGAGGGCGACGCGCTGCCGCTGCCCGCTCGAGAGCTCCCACGTGTTGAGCCGCATCACCCCGAGCGGCAGGTGCACCGCGTCGACCAGGCGGGCGACGATGAGGCCGGCTTCCTTCCGGTCGAACCGGCGGTCTCGGGCGTAGATCGGTTCCGCGATCGCCTCGCCGACGGTGAGGTCCGGGCTGAGCCGGTCCGCGCCGTCCTGCGGCAGGTAGCCGATGCGACCGCTCAGCCGCTCGAGCTTGCGGGACGTCGGTCGGAGCCCGCGCGTCTTCTGCCCGAGCACCGTGAGTTCGCCCCCGACGATGTGCCGACGGTGGGCGCCGTCGCCCTCGCCGGTGGTGCCGAGCTGGCCGGCGATCGCCGCGGCGAACGTCGACTTGCCGGACCCGGACTCGCCGAGCACGGCCAGGATCTCCCCCTGACGGACCGTGAGGCTCACGCCGTCGACGGCCCGGATCGCATCCGTCCCCCGTCCGCTCCGGTACTCGATCGACACGTCGTCCGCGACGACCGCCGGTCCGTTGACCGCGATCATGGGTCCCCTTCCACGCCGCCCCCTGGCGGCGGTTCGCGACGGACCGGGCTGCACCGACCGTCGTGCGTGTTGCGGTGGAGGTGACCGCCCAGGAGGCGCGGCGTGCGTCGTCGACGTCAGCCGCGCCTCCGGGGATGGTCGCGTCGGGTCAGGACCCGGCGTTCTCCAGTTCCACAAGCGTACGCCGTCGCTCCGCCTGTTCCGCCGGATCCGGCACCGGGAGTGACGCCAGGAGACGCTGCGTGTACGGGTGCTGCGGCGAGCCGAGGACCTCGGCCGTGGTGCCCGTCTCGACCAGGTCGCCGCGGTAGAGCACGGCGATCCGGTCGGAGAGCGCGCCGACCACGGCGAGGTCGTGGCTGATGAACAGCGACGCGAACCCGAGGTCCTGCTGCAGCTCGAGGAACAGCTCGAGCACGCGCGCCTGGACGGACACGTCGAGCGCACTCGTCGGCTCGTCGGCGATGAGGAGCTTCGGCCGGAGCGCGAGCGACCGCGCGAGCGACGCACGCTGCCGCTGCCCGCCGGACAGCTCGTGCGGGTACCGGTCGCCGTAGGCCGCCGGGAGCTGCACGGCCTCGAGCAGTTCGCCGACACGCTTCCGGGCGGCACGCGGGCTCGACACCTCGCCGTGCACGACGAGCGGTTCGGCGACGCACTCCGAGATCGTGAGCAGCGGGTTGAACGAGGTCGCCGGGTCCTGGAAGACGAAGCCGATGTCCTTGCGGTGCCGCTTGAAGTCGCGTTCGCGGTACCCGAGCATCTCGGTTCCGAGCACCTCGAGCGACCCGCCGGTGATCTTCGTCAGGCCGGCGATCGCGCGGCCGATGGTCGTCTTGCCGGAGCCGGACTCCCCCACGAGGCCGAGGACCTCGCCGGGACGGATGTCGAGGTCGACGCCCTTGACCGCCTTGAACGCGTGCGACCCGAGCCGGCCCGGGTACTCGATCTCGAGCCCGCGTGCGCGGACGAGCGGCTCGACCCCGTCACTGATCGCCGCACGGCGGGCGACCCCGGTGGAGGCCTCGAGCCGGGGCACGGCGGCGAGCAGGCGCTTCGTGTAGTCGGCCTGTGGCGACGCGAACAGCTCGGCGACCGGGGCCTCTTCGACGACCTCGCCCTGGTACATCACGGCGACGCGGTCGGCCAGGTCGGCGACGACGCCCATGTTGTGCGTGATGATGACGATCGCCGCGCCGAACTCGTCGCGGCACCGGCGGAGCAGATCGAGGATCTCGGCCTGGACCGTCACGTCCAGGGCGGTGGTCGGCTCGTCGGCGATGATCACAGACGGTTCGAGGGCGAGCGCGCTCGCGATCACGACGCGCTGCTTCTGACCGCCGGAGAACTGGTGCGGGTAGTGGTCGACCCGGGTCTCGGGATCGGGGATGCCGACGCGCCGGAGGTAGTCGATCGCCTTCGCGCGGGCCTCCTTCGCGGAGACGCCGCCGTGGGCCCGGAGCCCCTCGGCGATCTGCCACCCGACCGTGAAGACCGGGTTCAGCGCCGTGGAGGGCTCCTGGAACACCATCGCGCCTGCGGTGCCGCGCAGGCTCCGGAGCTTCTGCGCACCGACCGTCACGACGTCCGTGCCGTCGAGGAACACCGCACCGCCGAGCGTCGCCGTCTCCGGCATGAGGCGCAGGATGCTCCGCGCCGTGACGGACTTGCCCGAGCCGGACTCGCCGACGAGGGCGAGGACCTCGCCGGGGCGGACGTCGATACTGACGCCCTTGACCGCGTCGACGGCACCACCGTCGGTCGCGAAGGTGACGGTCAGGTCATCGACGACGACGACCGGTTCCGTCGTGGTGTCGCCGGCCTGGAGGCGCGTGGAGGCGACGGGCAGGTCGGTCGCGCGGGACTGGTCGGTCGCGCGGGACTGGTTGGTCGCGTCCGTCATGCGGTCGCCCCTTCCGTGCTGGCCGTCTGCTTGCGGGACACCAGCTGCTTCAGCCGGCGTCGCGCACGCAGGCGCGGGTCGGAGATGTCGTTGAGGCTCTCGCCGATGAACGTCACGCCGAGGACGAGCACCACGATCGCGACACCCGGGAAGACGCCGGTCCACCAGACGCCGCTCGCGACGTCGGACAGCGCACGGCTGAGGTCGTAGCCCCACTCCGCGCCGCTGGTCGGGCCGATGCCGAAGCCCAGGAACCCGAGGCCCGCGAGCGTCAGGATCGCGTCGCTCGCGTTCAGCGTGAGGATCAGCGGGAGGGAGCGCGTCGAGTTCCGCAGCACGTGCCGGGTCATGATGCGCCACGGGTTGGTGCCCATCACCCGCGCGGACTCGACGAACGCCTCGTTCTTGAGCCGCACGGCCTCGGCGCGGACGACCCGGAAGTACTGCGGGACGTACACGACCGTGATCGAGATCGCCGCGGCGATGATGCCGCCCGAGTAGCTCGAGTTGCCGCCCGAGATGACGATGGACACCACGATGGCGAGGAGCAGCGAGGGGAACGCGTAGATCGCGTCCGCCACGACGACGAGGATCCGGTCGAGCCAGCCGCCGATGTAGCCGGAGACCATGCCGAGCAGGACGCCGATGATGATCGACACGACGACGGCCACGATGACCACGAGCACCGCGGTCCGGGCGCCGTAGACGACGCGGCTGAAGACGTCGAAGCCGCCGACGGTCGTGCCCCAGATGTGCGTGGCGCTCGGTGCACCCGTGCGCGGGAAGCTCTGCCCGTCGGCGCCCTGCAGCTGGCCGAAGCCGTACGGGGCGATGAGGGGCGCGGCGATCGCGACGAGGAGGTACAGCGCGCAGATGACCACGCCGGTGATGAGCATGGCGCGCTGCCAACCCGTGCTCCGACGGAGCTGCAGCACGACGGGCAGCCGCTTCCAGAGCGGCTCGTGGCGGTCGACGAGGGAGGTGTCAGCCATCTCTAGAACCTCACTCTCGGGTCGATGAGGGCCGCGACGACGTCCACGATGAAGTTCGTCACCGCGACGATCACCGCGAGCATCGCGACGATGCCCTGGACCGCGACGAAGTCGCGGGCCGACAGGTACTGGTTGAGCTCGAAGCCGAGCCCGCGCCACCCGAAGGTGGTCTCGGTGAGGACGGAACCGCCCAGGAGCATGGCGATCTGGAGTCCCATCACCGTGATGATCGGCACGAGGGCGGGACGGAACGCGTGCGTCCGGACGAGCCGCGCCTCCCGAACGCCGCGCGAGCGGGCCGCGTCGACGTACTCGGAACCGAGCGTCCCGATCATGTTCGCGCGCACCAGGCGCAGGAAGATGCCGGCGGTGAGGAGCCCCAGGGTCAGTGCCGGCAGGACGGCGTGCGCCAGCACGTCCCCGATGATCTGGGCGTTGCCGGTGCGCAGGGCGTCGATGAGGTAGATGCCCGTCGCGCCCTGGATGTTGTCGAGGACGAGCGACACCCGCGTGGATGCGCGGTCGCCGAGCGGGAGCCAGCCGAGCCACACCGAGAAGACGAGCTTGAGCAGCAGGCCGCCGAAGAACACCGGCGTCGCGTAGGTGAGGATCGCGAGCGCGCGGAACAGGACGTCCGGCCACTTGTCGCGCATGTACGCGGCGAGCATGCCGAGCGGGATGCCGAGCAGCAGCGCGACGATGAGCGCGTAGAAGACGAGCTCGGCGGTCGCGCCGCCGTACGTGACGATGATCTCGGTGATCGGCCGGTTGTCGGTGGCCGTCGTGCCGAAGTCGCCGCGGACGATGTTGCCGAGGTACTCGATGTACTGGACGAAGACCGGGCGGTCGTAGCCCGCGGCGTGCAGGCGTTCCTGCAGCTGGGACGGCGTGAGTCGGCCGCCGACCGATGCGGTGATCGGGTTCCCGATGACGCGCATCAGGAAGAACACGAGCGTCACCAGGATGAAGACGGTCGGGAAGATGAGGAGGAACCGGACGAGGACGTACCGGCCGAGTCCGCCGCCGCTGCTCTTGGCACTGCGCTGTGCCTCGGGCTTGGTGGGGTCGGTGGCCAGTTCCGAGCTCGCCTCTGGGGTGCTGAGGGTCACGGGGACGGGTGCCTTTCGGTGCCGTTGGGGACGCGGCCACGGGGGCGCTCCTCGTGGGAACGCCCCCGTGGGCCGGAACCGGTCTTACTTGGAGAGGGTCGCGTACCGGAACTTGTACGAGGAGTCGAGGGTCAGGCCCTTGACGTCCTTGGCCGCGACGGCGACCGACTTGCCCTGCAGCAGCGGCAGCGTCGAGATCTGCGTCGCCTCACGCTCCTGCGCCTGCTCGATGAGGTCCGCGCGCTTGTCCTTGTCGGACTCCTGCTGCTCCTCGGAGATGAGCTGCTGGATCGTCGGGTCGTCGTAGTGGTTCTGCACGAAGTTGTCCTTCGTGAAGAACGGCGACAGGTAGTTGTCGGCGTCCGAGAAGTCCGGGAACCAGCCGAGCTGGTACACCGGGTAGGCGTCCTTCGTGCGCTCCTGTGCGTAGGTCGTGTAGACCGTCGACTGGATGTTCACGGTGAACAGGCCGGAGTTCTCGAGCTGGGTCTTGAGCTCGGCGTACTCGTCGTCCGACGTCGAACCGTAGTGGTCCGGTGCGTACTGGATGTCGAGCTGCACCTTGCCGGTGACGCCCGCCTTCGACAGGGTCTCCTTCGCCTTGTCGACGTCCGCGCCGCCGTCGCCGTCGCCGTAGAGCTCCTCGAAGGGCTTCGCGGCACCGGTGAGGCCGTCCGGCACCATCGAGTAGAGCGGCGAGTAGGTGTCGTTGTAGACGTCCTTGGCGAGCTTCTCGCGGTCGACGACGTCCGCCACGGCCTGGCGCACGGCCAGGGCCTTCGTCTCGTCGGCGTCCGACTGCTTCGCGCCGAACGGCTGCGTGTTGAAGTTGAAGACCAGGTAGCGGATCTCGCCGCCGGGGCCGTCGGTGACCTTCACCTTGTCGTCCTTGCGGAGGTCGGCGATGTCGGTCGGCGTCAGCGAGCGGTAGGCGACGTCGACGTCGCCCTGCTGCACGGCGAGCTTGAGGTCGGTCTCCTTGGTGTAGTAGCTCGCCGTGACCTCGTCGGTCTTCGGCTTGCCCAGGAGGCCGTCGTAGTTCTTGTTCGCCTTGTACTGGATCGTGTCGTTCTCCTTGTAGGAGCTGATCGAGTACTGCCCGGCGAACGCCTTGCCCTTGACGATGTCCGCAGCCGGCGTGAGCTTGTCGGCCGAGAAGACCTGCTCGTCGACGATCGGGCCGGCGGGGCTGGAGAGCACCTGCGGCCAGGTCTGGTCGGCGTGGTCGAGGTTGAACACGACCGTCGTGTCGTCCGGCGTGTCGATGCTCTTGAGGTTGGCGAGCAGGGACTGCGGCCCGTTCTCGTTGTTGATCTTCAGCTCGCGCTCGAACGAGAACTTCACGTCGCTCGACGTGAGGTCGTTCCCGTTCGCGAACTTCAGGCCCTTCTTGAGCGTCACCGTGTACGTGGTGTCGTTCGTGAACTCGCCCTTGGTCGCGATGTCCGGCTTGACGTCGGGGCTGCCCACCGGCGTGTTCATCAGGAACGGGAAGACCTGGTTCTGCACGGCGAACGAGCCGTTGTCGTACGAGCCCGCCGGGTCGAGCGACGTGATCTTGTCGGTCGTCCCGATGCTGATGCCGTTCAGGGCCGTGTCGCTCACGCTGCTGCTCGCGCAGCCGCTGAGCACCAGCGCCGTCGCTGCCACTCCGGCGCCGAGCGCGATGCCGCGCTTGCCCCACTTGGTCACGGATGCCATGTCCGATGCCTCTCTTGGTGATGAATGCAAGGGTCCTGGGCCGGAGGTGGATCGACTGTGTGACCGGCCAGGAACGCTCATTGCTATCACCCTGTCACGGAACTGCACGAACCGAGGGAGATTTGTTTACACCGCTGTAATGCACGGTCGCGTCGCGTGATGCATCATCCGTGCGTGTCCGGGCCGCGCGTCGCGCAGGATTGTTGCGCGCTGCAACGTGGGGCTCTGCCGGCCCCGGCGGCCCCCGGCGCCCCGGCGCCCCGGCGCGCGAGCGGGCGATGTCCGCACCGCTCGCGCC
>NZ_JABXGF010000270.1:0-235 GCF_025407985.1 Curtobacterium sp. C2H10
CAGTAAGTCCTGAATCCCGTCACCAAACAGATTAAAACCGACGGCGGTGATCAGGATGGGGGCGCCGGGGAAGGCGCAGTACCACCACTGGTCGAGAACATAGTTGCGGCCGTTGGCCACCATCGCCCCCCATTCGGCGGTGGCCTGCTGGGCGCCGAGGCCGATAAAGCCTAACGTCGCCGCCATCAGAATAGCGCTGCCGATATCCAGCGAAGCCTGCACCACCAGCGGCGGC
>NZ_JABXGF010000271.1:0-234 GCF_025407985.1 Curtobacterium sp. C2H10
CGCTCCACCCGTCGGGTGGTGATGTTGAGACGCAAATCGCCGACCGTCAGCTGCTCTTCGGGCTTCGCCTGTGCGCCGCGGCGCAGGGCGGTGCGGATGCGCGCCAGCAGCTCGGCAAACGAAAAAGGCTTGACCAGATAGTCATCGGCGCCGAGCTCCAGCCCTTTGATTTTGTCCTCGACGGTGCCTTTGGCGGTGAGGAAAATCACCGGGGTATCAAGCTGCTCATCCAGC
>NZ_JABXGF010000272.1:0-234 GCF_025407985.1 Curtobacterium sp. C2H10
GTATCGCATCGCTGGCCAGCAGCAGGCACAGCGCCAGCGACAGCCACAGGCCGCTGCCCGGCGACGTGCGCGCCAGCGACGACCCGCTTTGCGCCAGCTGCAGCGCCGCCTGCCCGCCGCCGTACCACAGCAGCGGCAGCAGCGCATCGGCTATCAGAAAGGTTAACAGCAGCGGTAAGCGGCCCGGGAGCGCGCAAAGCAGCAGGACGGCAGCCGCCATGCCCAGCTGCGCGG
>NZ_JABXGF010000273.1:0-234 GCF_025407985.1 Curtobacterium sp. C2H10
GTGCTGCTATGGATGCCGCTGGTGGTGATTGGGCTGATGCTGCTGCGTGGCGTCACCAGCTATATATCGAGCTACTGTATCTCGTGGGTTTCCGGCAAGGTCGTGATGACCATGCGACGCCGTTTATTCAGCCACATGATGGGGATGCCGGTCTCCTTCTTCGATAAGCAGTCCACCGGGACGCTGCTGTCGCGTATTACCTATGATTCCGAACAGGTTGCCTCGTCCTCATCC
>NZ_JABXGF010000274.1:0-234 GCF_025407985.1 Curtobacterium sp. C2H10
AGTCTGAAGCGAGCGGTGGGCCTGCCGATTATTGCCGCCGGCGGCATTATGGACGGCGCGGGCATTTGCCGCGCCATGAGCCTCGGCGCCGAGGGCGCGCAGCTGGGGACCGCATTTCTGCTGTGTCCGGAATCGGCGGCGGACAGCGGCTATCGTCAGGCGATTAAAGCCGGTCCCGATCCGCAAACCGCGCTCACCGCGGCCATTTCCGGCCGCCCGGCGCGCTGTATACAC
>NZ_JABXGF010000275.1:0-234 GCF_025407985.1 Curtobacterium sp. C2H10
GCCTCAGCCAGCGCGGGAAAGCGGCGCGTCAGGCCGGCAAGCGGCGCGATCAGCAGGCCAAAGAGCGCCACCGAAGGGATAGTTTGAATGACGTTGAGGCAGGTAAACACCGACGGCTGCCAGCGCGGCTGCCGCCAGACCCACACGCCCATCGGTACGCCGATGAGCAGAGCGGGCAGCAGCGTGCCGAGCAGCAGGAGCACGTGCTGGCGCAGGGCATCGTCAAAGATATCC
>NZ_JABXGF010000276.1:0-232 GCF_025407985.1 Curtobacterium sp. C2H10
GATTCTGGCCGCCACTCAGCAGGCGCTACAAGAGCTGATGGGTAACAGCAGCGAGCTACGCAACCTCAGGGCCAGCGAGTTCACCGATGAGAAATTCGGCGTGCCGACGGTGACCGACATCATCAAAGAGCTGGAAAAACCGGGCCGCGATCCGCGTCCGGAATTCAAAACCGCGAAGTTCGCTGATGGCGTAGAAACCATGAACGATCTGCTGCCGGGCATGGTGCTGGAA
>NZ_JABXGF010000277.1:0-232 GCF_025407985.1 Curtobacterium sp. C2H10
GCTTTTTGCACTGCTGAATCAGGGTATCCTCCCGCAGCCGCGACTGGCGCAGCAGCCCCATCGCCCGGCCGTACGCGGCGCGGTAGCCGAGGCTGCCGAGGGCGATGGCCGCCAGCGCCAGCCCGAGAACGCTGACGGAGAGGGTGGCGAGATAAATCAGGCAGCCGGCGATCACCGCGCCGTAGATGAACAGGTTGGGCAGGCTGACGAAAAACACCACCAGGGTGTCGAG
>NZ_JABXGF010000278.1:0-231 GCF_025407985.1 Curtobacterium sp. C2H10
CCTCAAGGCGTTGCAGAGGTTGAAACCGATCGACCTTTATGTCGAGAGCCATGTGCAGCCCTTCAGCTTTCCCGATGCGGAAAAGAAAGCCGCCTCGCCCATCATCGCGCTGGATCACGCTGATGTCGGCTATGTGCCGGGCAAGCCGGTGCTGCGCAATGTGACGCTGCGCATCGACAATGATGACCGCATCGCGCTGCTGGGATCAAACGGCAATGGTAAGTCCACACT
>NZ_JABXGF010000279.1:0-231 GCF_025407985.1 Curtobacterium sp. C2H10
CGTCCGAGGTTAACGCCTCGTGGCTGATCGTTGACGAAGCGGCCGCCATTCCCGGGCCGCTGCTGCGTCGGCTGGTGGCGCGCTTCCCTCGCACGCTGCTGACCACCACCGTGCAGGGATATGAAGGGACCGGCCGCGGCTTTCTACTTAAGTTTTGCGCAGGCTTCGCACAGCTGCGCCAGTTTAGCCTCTCTGCGCCCGTTCGCTGGGCGCCGGGCTGCCCGCTGGAGG
>NZ_JABXGF010000027.1:0-47602 GCF_025407985.1 Curtobacterium sp. C2H10
CGCGGCGGCCGCTCGGCGGCCGGTGCGTTCGGGCTTCGGCGCGCGAGGCGGCGCGGGCGTGCGTTCGGCCTTCGGTGCGCGCTCGGGCTTCGGCGTCCGCTCGCGGCGGGCCGGCTTGCGGGCTGCGGCGCGCTCGGCCTCGAGGGCGGCGCGACGGGACAGGTGCACCACCGGGGTGTCCGGGTGCTGGTCGAGTTCGCGTGCAGTCGTCATGGCCGCCCACCATTCTGCACGACTCTGTCGCTTTGTACAGGTCCTTTCGTGATCTCATCGTTACCGAAGTGCTGGGAGGCTGCTGATCCCACAGCCCGCCCCGGCCCCGGAGGCCGCCCGATCAGTAGTGTCCGCAGTGAGCGAGCGGAAAGGACCCTCCACATGGCCCGAACACCGCGCGAGCGGCACGAACCGGTCGACCTGGCGTCGGCGCACGTCGTGCTCGCCGGGACGCAGGAGCTCCTGCCGGTGCTCCGGACCGCTGCCGTCCGGGCCGGGGTCGACGCCGCCCGGATGCGCGTGGTCGGGGTGGACGACCTGCCCGACCCCGAGGAGACCTGGGACGCCGAACTCGCGGTCATCGCGATCCGTCGGCCCGGTGACGACCCGGCGTTCCACCGTGCGCACGAGGCCGCCGAGATGATCGACCCGCTGCTCGCGCCGCACGCGGTCCGGATCGTCGTGACGGTCTCGGGGCTGACCCGGCTCGCGCCGAAGGTCGAGCGGACGCTGACGTCCGAGGTGCTCCACCAGATCGGCGCGGCGTCGGCACCGTCCGGGTTCGAGCGGCCGTTCCGGAACTTCCGGATGCGCGTGGGACTCGCGGCCCTGAAGACCGCCGGCGTCCGGGTCTTCCGGGTGCGCATCGGCGAGTGACCGTCACCGTGCGGGAGCGCCCCTGAGCTCGAGGGCGATCTGCTCGGCGTCGAGGTTCTGCAGCATCGACTCGAGCACCTCGGCGTCGAAACTGCCGTCGTCGCGGGCGTCGAGGATCGCGGCGCGCTGCGCTTCGAGCACCGCCAGACGCCGGGCCTTCTCGCGCCCCATCCACGCCCGGAGTTCGGCGGGGTCGGTGGCCTCGAGCTCTTCCCGCGCGCGGGGTCCGGCCTCGCTCGTCCCGGGGACCTGCTCCGCCGCTGCCCGCATGAGCTCGAGGAGCCGCTTGCGTTCCTCAGTGTCCTGCGCGGCGGTGTCCGTCGTCGGCGCGGCGATGCGACGGAGGAGCGGCCCGATCGTCCCGCCCTGGACCACGAGCGACAGCAGGGCCACGGCGAACGCGACGAAGACGAGCAGTGACCGCTGGGGCGTGCCCTCGGGGAGCGTCTGGGCCGCCGCGACGGTCACCGCGCCGCGCATCCCCGCCCAGACCACCGCGGTGCCCTCCCGCCAGCCGAGCGGCGCCTTCGTGTAGTACGCGATGTCCGCCAGGGTGCGACGGACCCGCACCGCGAACCGGTCGAGTTCCCGTTCGGACGGCGCCCGGTTGCCCGGTCGGTGTTCGCGGATCACCTCGCTCATGGCGTCGCGGTCCTGCGCGTGCATATCCGCGAAGCGGGTCTGCATCCGTTCGCCGCGCTTGGCGCTGGCGGACAGGGCGAGCAGCAGCGGCACGACGTAGGCGGCCCGGACGAGGACGGTGAGCACGAGGGCGCCGACGGCGATGAGGAGCGCCGGCCCGATCCCGGCGTGCTGGTCCTGCACGTCGCCGAGGATCGACGCGAGCTGCAGCCCCATCGTCAGGAACACGGCACCCTCGAGCACGAGCTCGATCGTCTGCCAGTTCTGGGCGTCCGACAGCCGGTGCCCCGGGGGGAGCCTGCGCGGGCCGACGATGCCCGTGAACAGCCCCGCGACGACGGCCGCGACCAGGCCGGACCCCTCGAAGTGCTCGGTCGGGATCGCGGCGACGAACGGCACCGCGAAGGACAGCGCCGTGTTCACCGCGGCGTTCGGCACCCGGGACCGCACCCAGACGTTGAGCCAGCCGACGAACCAGCCGATGACGACGGCGATCGCGACCGCTCGGGCGAAGTCCCCGAGTGCGCCCCAGAACGAGAACGACGCGCCCGCGGCGAAGATCGCGGTGCGGAGCAGCACGAGCGCGGTCGCGTCGTTGAGCAGTGACTCGCCGTCGAGGATCGAGATCGCCCGCCGCGACACCGAGGTCTGCTTGACGATCGAGGTCGCGACGGCGTCGGTGGGGCTGACGATCGCCCCGAGCGCGATGCCCCACCAGAAGCCCAGCCCCGGGACGACCCACGCGAAGAAGAGCCCGAGCACCAGGCTCGACGCGACGACGAGCAGGACCGACAGGCCGCTGATCGCGCCGAACTCCCGCCGGAAGTTCATCGACGGCATCGACACCGCCGCCGAGTACAGCAACGGCGGCAGCACCCCCGCGAGGATCCACTCCGGTTCGATCCGGGCGTTCGGGATCCACGGCACGAGGCTCGCGGCGACGCCGACCGCGACGAGGACGAGCGGCGCGGCGACCCCGATGCGCGGGCCGAGCACGGCAGCACCCGCGATGGCGACCAGGGCGATCACGCCGATGACGAGGAGTTCGTTCACTCCCCCAGCGTGGCACCGTTCCGGGCGATCAGTCCCGGTCCGGCTCCGCGCTGTGGACCGCCGAGGCGTTGACCGCGTGGTGTGGAGGAACGACGTGGGCGACGACCGCGACACTGCCGGCGGCCAGGACGAGCGCGAGCGTGCCCGCGGTCACGGCGGTCCCGATCCGCCGCAACCGCGAGCCCGACCCGCGGTCCCGCGGCGCGAAGCGGGCGAGCCCACGACGCGGCGTCGGACCGACCAGCCACGGCCCGGAGCCGTCCTCGTCGTACGAGAACGGCCCGGACCCGTCCGGCGCGTACCGGTACGGCCCGCTGCCGTCCACGGCGTACGCCGAACGGAGGTCCTCCGCGGACCACCCGAAGTCCTCCGGTGTCTGCCGTGTCGTCGACATGCGCGCCTCCTGCGGTCGTGTGGTGCGGAAGACCACTCCACGCGACGTTCCTATGAGTCGACAGTGCGCCTCCAGGAAGCCATCCGAGCATCTGCTCCACGCAGGCGGCACCATGTATCTTGATGTCGAGACATCCCGTTGCGCGAGTAGCGTGGACGTACCGACGGTCGAACAAGGGAGTACCCGCCAGCATGGCCAAGATCATCTACACCCTCACGGACGAGGCGCCGTTCCTCGCCACCCACTCCTTCCTCCCGGTCATCCAGGCCTTCGCCGGCACCGCAGGTGTCGACGTCGAGACCCGCGACATCTCGCTCTCGGGCCGGATCATCGCCCAGTTCCCGGAGCGGCTCACCGCCGAGCAGCGCCTGGACGACGCCCTCGCCGAGCTCGGGGACCTCGCGAAGACCCCCGAGGCGAACATCATCAAGCTGCCGAACATCTCGGCGTCGATCCCGCAGCTCAAGGCCGCGATCAAGGAGCTCCAGGCGCAGGGCTACGACCTGCCGGACTACCCCGACGAGCCGACGACCGACGACGAGCGCGACGCCCGCGCCCGCTACGACCGCACCAAGGGCAGCGCCGTGAACCCGGTCCTGCGCGAGGGCAACTCCGACCGCCGCGCACCGCTCTCCGTCAAGAACTACGCCCGCAAGCACCCGCACCGCATGGGCGCCTGGAGCCACGACTCGAAGACGAACGTCGTGACGATGGGCACGGACGACTTCCGCTCGAACGAGCAGTCCTGGATCGCCCCCGCCGACGACGTCCTGACGATCGAGTTCGTCGGTGCCGACGGTGCGACCACGGTCCTCAAGCAGTCGATCCCCGTCCTCGCGGGCGAGGTCGTCGACGGCACGGTGCTGCACGTCCGGGCGCTCGAGGCCTTCCTGCAGGACCAGATCCGCGCGGCGCAGGAGCAGGGCATCCTGTTCTCGGTGCACCTCAAGGCCACGATGATGAAGGTCTCCGACCCGATCATCTTCGGCCACGTCATCCGGGCGTTCTTCCCGAGCGTCTTCGAGCGCTTCGGCGCCGACCTCGCCGCCGCCGGGCTCAACCCGAACGACGGCCTCGGCTCGATCCTCGCCGGGCTCGACGCGGTCCCGAACGGTGCGGAGATCAAGCAGGCGTTCGCGGACGGGATCGACGCGGGCCCCGAGCTCGCGATGGTCGACTCCGACAAGGGCATCACGAACCTGCACGTCCCGAGCGACGTCATCGTGGACGCCTCCATGCCCGCGATGATCCGCACCTCGGGCCACATGTGGGGTCCGGACGGCGAGGAGCACGACACCCTCGCGGTCATCCCGGACTCGAGCTACGCCGGCATCTACCAGGCCACGATCGAGGACTGCCGTGCCAACGGTGCGTTCGACCCGGCCACCATGGGCTCGGTGCCGAACGTCGGCCTGATGGCGCAGAAGGCCGAGGAGTACGGCTCGCACGACAAGACCTTCGAGGTCCCGGCAGCCGGCCGCGTCCGCGTGGTCACGAGCGGCGGTGAGACGGTCATCGAGCACGAGGTCGAGGCCGGTGACATCTGGCGCGCCTGCCAGACCAAGGACGTCGCGATCCGCGACTGGGTGAAGCTCGCCGTGACGCGTGCCCGTGCGACCGGCTCCCCCGCGGTGTTCTGGCTCGACGAGACCCGTGCGCACGACGCGAACCTCATCGGCCTGGTGCGGACCTACCTCGCCGAGCAGGACACCGACGGGCTGCAGATCGAGATCCTCTCCCCCGAGGACGCGATGCGCTTCTCGCTCGAGCGCATCCGCCGCGGCGAGGACACCATCTCCGTCACGGGCAACGTGCTCCGCGACTACCTCACCGACCTGTTCCCGATCATGGAGCTCGGCACCTCGGCGAAGATGCTCTCCGTCGTCCCGCTCCTCGGCGGCGGCGGCCTGTTCGAGACCGGTGCCGGTGGTTCGGCGCCGAAGCACGTGCAGCAGCTCGTCGAGCAGAACTACCTGCGCTGGGACAGCCTCGGCGAGTTCCTGGCCCTCGCGGTCAGCCTCGAGCACCTCGCCGGTGTGACGGGCAACGAGCGGGCGAAGATCCTCGGCGAGACCCTCGACCGTGCGACCGGCACGTTCCTCGACGAGGACAAGTCGCCGGGGCGCAAGCTCGGGTCGATCGACAACCGCGGCAGCCACTTCTACCTGGCGAAGTACTGGGCCCAGGAGCTCGCGGCGCAGACGACCGACGCCCAGCTCGCCTCGGCGTTCGCCGAGATCGCGGCGACGCTCGACGAGCAGGAGTCGACGATCGTCGAGGAGCTGAACAGCGTGCAGGGGCACCCGGCGGACATCGGCGGCTACTACCGTCCGGACGACGCCAAGACGAGCGCCGTGATGCGCCCGTCCGCCACGTTGAACGGGATCCTCGCCGCGCTGTAGACGCGGGACGCACGAACAGGAGGCGCGGTGCCGGCTGGCACCGCGCCTCCTGTCCGTCGTGTGGTCGCGACCCGGGCCGCGCTTCGTGAGCAGGAACGGTCGGGTCCGCATCACGAACCCGACCGTTCCTGCTCACGAAGGCAGCGCGTCAGCCGCGGGACGGGACGGGCGGGCCGGCGGCCAGCAGCGCCACGAACACCAGGGCGACGGCCACGACGCCGATGAGGATCGACACCGCCGGGTGCCGCACCACGAAGAACAGCAGGCGGTCCCAGAAGCCGACGCGCCCCTCGGCACCACGGCGCCACGGACCCTCGAGCATCCCGCGCCGGGCCACGGCGACCTCGAACGGCACCGTCGCGTACGGCACGACGGCACTCGCCCACCCGAGCACGAGCGCTCCGGCCGACCACCGCTGGTTCACCGCGACGACGGTCGTCACGACGAGGTACGCCAGGAACACGAACCCGTGCACCCCGCCCCCGATCCGGACGCCCCAGTCGCCGGCACCGAGGCCGTACTTGAGCACCATCCCGGCGATGAGCATGGTCCAGGTCACGAGTTCGGCGACCGCGGCGGCGCGGAACAGGGAGCGGGGAGTCATGCGGACATCGTCGCGGACGCCTCCCGGGAAAGCCCCGACACTCCGGTGGTCGTATCGATTCGACGACCAGGCGGACTAGCGTGGGAGCCATGTCGACGCCGACCGAATCCCGTCCCCTGAACATCGTCGTCTGGAACGAGAACGTGCACGAGAGCCGGGGTGACGAGACCGTCGTCGGGCACTACCCCGACGGCATGCACACCGTGATCGCCGCCGCGCTCCGCGAGCACCACCCCGACGCGACCGTGAGCACGGCCACCCTGCAGGAGCCCGACCACGGCATCACCGCCGAGCGCCTGGCCACCACCGACGTCCTGTTCTGGTGGGGCCACGCCGCCCACGACGAGGTCAGCGACGCCGTCGTCGACCTCGTGGTCGATGCCGTGCACGCGGGCATGGGCCTCGTGGTGCTGCACTCCGGGCACTACTCGAAGCCGTTCAAGCGCCTGATGGGCACGACCTGCTCCCTGAAGTGGCGGAACGACGGGGAGCGCGAGCTCGTCTGGACCGTGGCGCCCGAGCACCCGATCGCCGCGGGCGTCCCGCACCCGATCGTCATCGACCGCCAGGAGATGTACGGCGAGTACTTCGACATCCCGCGCCCCGACGAGGAGGTCTTCCTGTCGACGTTCGCCGGCGGCGAGGTCTTCCGCTCGGGCGTCGCGTACCGCCGGGGCCTCGGGAGGGTCTTCTACTTCTCCCCCGGTGACCAGGAGTACCCGGTGTACCACCACCCGGACATCCAGCGGGTGCTGTCGAACGCGGCCGCGTGGGCGGCGCCGGTGTCCGAGCGACGCGAACTGACCGCCGACCCCCACCCGCGGGACTGGTTCCTGGGCGAGGGTGCGGGTAGACAGGACGGGTGACCCACCTCGACGCCGCAGCGCACCGGTCGGCCGTGGTCGAGGCGCTCGGCGTCCTCGGCAGCGGCCCCGAGGAGCGCTTCGACCGCATCACCCGCATGACGCAGGAGGCCTTCGGGGTCCCGCTGTCCTTCCTCAACCTCGTGCACGACGGGCTCGTCACGGCGCAGTCCACGCAGGGCTGGCGTCAGGGCGGCAGCGCTCCGGCGGAGCAGGTGTTCTGCTCGACGACGGTCCTGACCGACGAGCCGATGGTGGTGCCGGACGCGACGCTCGACCCGCGGTTCGCCCACCTCGCCGCGGTCACCGAGCAGGGCATCCGGTTCTACGCGGGCGCGCCGCTGTCGATGCTCGACGGCACGCGCGTCGGCACGCTCTGCATCATGGACGCGACGCCGCGCACGCTGACGGCCGAGGACATCGACCTGCTCCGCGACCTCGCGCGCTGGGCGGAGCGGGAGCTCGGGCACACGATCGAGCGCGACCGGGTCCGGCGGGTCGTGGAGGGCCTGGTCCCCGGATCCGTCGAAGTTCCGGGGTACTCGCTGGAGGTGCTGACGCTCCCCCGCGAGGACTCCGGTGACGTCGCGGACTGGCGGGTCGCCGCCGACGGCCGCCTGCACTGCACCGTCGGAGCCGTCCCGGCAGCCGGTCGCGCCTCGGCGCTCCTGGCAGCAGCGGTCCGGGCAGCCGTGATCGCGCGGACCGACGTCGACATGGAGACCGCGATCGTCGGCCTGGAGGCGCAGGTCGCCGCCGACCTGTCGGCTGCGGACACCGTCGGGTCGCTCTTCCACCTGCGGCTCGACCCCGCGTCGGGTCACGTCGTGTACGGGGACGCCGGGCACGGCCTCGCGGCCGTCGTGCGCGCGGACGGCGGTGCTGCGGTGCTCCGGTCGCACGACCTGCCGATCGGCCTGCAACCGGACGGGACGCCGCGGACCCCCGGCGCGCTCGACCTCGCGTCGGGAGACCGCGTCGTGCTGTGCACCGACGGACTGCTGGCCGCGGTCGGGGACCTCGACACGCTGATCGCATGGGTGCGAGGCGCCGACGACACCGCGAGCCTGGTCGACCGGGTCCGGGGTGTCGCCACGGCCGGCACGCTCCTCGTCCTCAGGCGCGACTGAGCGCGACGGGCCGCCAGCGCCCGCGACCGACCGCCCGCGCGTCAGCGCCCGCGGTCGTCAGCGCTGCGCGGGCTTCGCGGTCAGGGACACGACCAGCAGCGTCGCGAGCATCCCGAACCCGGCGAGCTCGATCCCGAGGCCGGCGAGCTGCCAGTAGGCGCTCCCCACGACCTGCGGCTGCGTGATCGACTCCGGCCACCACCCGTCGATGAGCGGGATCGACGCCGGGAACGGATCGAGGCCGAACACGACGAGCCCGCCGAGCAGGAGCACCACCCCGAGCGCCGCCATCGCACCCCGCGACCCTCGGAGCATCCGGGCGACGAGCGCCGCGGCGATGCCGGCCAGCCCGACCACGGCGATCGCGAACGCCAGCACGACGACGGTCTGCGGCGCCAGCGCGACCCAGTCGAGCACGGCGATCGGCAGCAGCAGCCACCGACCCGTCCGTGCCCATCGCACCGGGTTCCGCCATCCGTCCATGCCGGGAACCGTACGACAGCCGACCGGGGAGGTTCCCGGACGTCACCCGGACACCGCCTGGGACGGCCGCATCGGTACGCTTGCAGGATCATGGCGCAGGACGGTGGCACGCGGCAGCAGCGGGCGGTCGCCACCCGTGCCGCGATCCTCGACGCGGCGGCGGGCGAGTTCGACGAGCGCGGGTACCTCGGCACCTCGATGGACGCCGTCGCCGAGCGGGCCGGCCTCACCAAGGGTGCGCTGTACTTCCACTTCACGTCGAAGGCCGACCTCGCCGGCGCGGTGATCGCCCGGCAGCACGAGGTCTCCCGGCGGTACGGCGAGGCGGCGGCCGCCCGCGGGACGACCCCGCTCGAGGTGCTCATGTGGATGTCCCAGGGCCTCGCGTCGCAGATGATCCACGAGACCGTCGTGAGCGCCGGCATCCGTCTGTCCACCGAGGCCGCGACGGCGGACGTGGCCCGGCAGGACCCCTACGCCGACTGGATCGCCGTGGTGACCGACCTCGTCCGACAGGGGATCGACGCCGGCGAGGTCGACCCCGCGTGGGACCCGGAACTCGTCGGCCGCGTCGTCATCCCCGCGTACACGGGGGTGCAGACCGTCTCGGACGTCCTCGCCGACCGTGCGGACCTGTACGTCCGGCTCCGTGAGCTCTGGACGGTCCTGCTCGCGGCGATCGTCTCCGACCGGGTGCGCCCCGAGATCCCCCGGCTCGTCGCGCTCATCGCCCCGCTGCCCGACGACGCCTGACCCGACCGCCACGCGACGCGGGTCCCCCCATGGACACCCACGTCGCTGGTCCCTCGAGGCTACCGAGCGCCCATCCCGCCCGGCTCTCCCCAGTTCACGGGTGTGCGCGCCCCCGGCTACCCTGACCCGATGGCCACTCCCGCCGCCGAGGTCGACGTCGACGTCCCGCTCGTCGCCGCCCTGCTCCGCGACCAGCACCCGGACCTCGCGGACCTCCCGCTCGCGATCGTGGCGAGCGGCTGGGACAACGTCGTGGTCCGGCTCGGCGAGCTGCTCGCCGTGCGGCTCCCCCGCCGGGCGGCCGCCGCGGCGCTCATCGAGCACGAGCAGCGGTGGTTGCCGGAGATCGCGCACCGGGTGGCAGCGATCGTGCCCGTCCCCGATCCCGTCCGCACCGGACGCCCGGCCCTCGGGTACCCGTGGTCGTGGAGCGTCGTCCGCTGGCTGCCCGGTACCCCGGCGGGCGAACGCGCCGGCGGCGTGCACGTGGCCGAGGCGCTCGCCGCGTTCGTCGAGCTGCTGCACGTCCCCGCGCCGCCGGACGCCCCCGTGAACCCCGTCCGCGCGGTGCCGCTCGCCACGCGCAGCGACAGCGTCCTGACGCGACTCGCGACGGCGGACGTGCCCCGGGCCCGTGAACTCGCGGCAGTCTGGCGGACCGCGGCGGCGCTGCCCGCGTACGCCGGGCCTCCCGTCTGGGTGCACGGCGACCTGCACCCCTTCAACGTGCTCTTCGAGACGGCACCGGACGGCGGGACCCGCCTGTCGGCGGTCGTCGACTTCGGCGACGTGACGGCGGGCGACCCGGCCGTCGACCTCGCCACCGCGTGGCTCACGCTCGACCGGGAGGCGCGGCGCACCTTCCGCACGCGCATCGCGGCCGACGACGACACCTGGGAACGGGCGCGTGCCTGGGCCGTCTCGATCGGTTCGGCACTCCACCTGTCCGACGACCGCGCGTTCCGCGCCGTCGCACGCCGGGTGATCGGAGAAGTGCTGGACGACTGAGTCCGCGCGGGGCTATCGTGACCGCACCAATCCGTGCACGTGAAGATCGGAGGGGCCGTCATGACCCTCGAGTTCCGCGTCCAGCACGACGTCGCCACCGACGCCTCTCCCGTCCCGTCCACCCCGACCCGCACCGGCTTCCGCGGGCTCCTCGACCGGTTCTCCGCACGCCGTTCCGCTGCGCGCGACCGTCGCGTCGAGGCCCGGTTGCAGGAGCTGGACGACCTCGCCCGGCTGCTCTCCGGGGCGCGCGGCGTCATCGAACGGGGGTGGATCCAGCACGCGTGGTTCGCGTACGTCGACGAACACGGTCGGATGCGGAAGGCCTCCAGTGCCGCGGCGATGGACGTGCAGGGCCGCCCCCTCGTCGCCGCGTGCCTGGTCGGGTCCGTGGTCTCCGCTGCCGGTGGCCCGCACGCCGTGCACTCGCAGCAGGTCCAGCGCGCCCTCGACCTGGTGTGGCACGCCCTCGCCGTCGACGAGGGACAGCCGGTCCTCTGGTGCCCGGCGCCGGACGTCCGGATGGGACGGGTCCGCGACCTGACCAGCTGGAACGACGCCCCGGCGCGGAACTCCGGCGAGGTCGCCGGGCTCCTGCTCACCGCCGAACGCGTCGCCGTGCAGGAGTCGGAGCGCGTCCGCGAGCGTTCGGTGGCACGATCGAGGGCATGACGAGCGCCGACCCGATCCCCGAGGTCCACCCCGCACCGGCAGCACCGACCATCGCCTCGAGCGGCGGCTCGATGCTGTCGGACGAGGGGTCGACGACCGGCATCGACGCCGAGGTCCTCAAGCGGACGCTGCACCGGTACCTGCAGAAGCACCGCGCGGCACTGGTCGCCAAGCTCGACGGGCTCGCCGAACGGCAGGCGCGGTGGCCGGTCACGCCGACCGGGACGAACGTGCTCGGTCTCGTGAAGCACGTCGCGGGCGTGCAGGCCATGTACTTCGGCGAGGTCTTCGGACGCCCGCTGCCGGACCCGCCCGCCTGGCTCGAGTCCGAGGACGGCGACGACATGTACGCGACGCTCGACGAGACCCTGGACGACGTCGTCGCGTTCCACCACCGCAGTGCCGCGCACGCCGACGCCACGATCGAGGCGCTCGACCTCGACGCCCGCGGGGTCGTTCCCTGGTGGCCGGAGGACCGCCGACGGGTGACCCTGCACCGGATCCTCGTGCACATGGGGTACGAGACGGCCCGGCACGCGGGGCACGCCGACATCGTGCGCGAGATGCTCGACGGGCTCGCGGGTGACGGGGACGGCAACCTCGCCGAGAAGACCCCGGACGAGTGGGTCCTCTGGCGCGAGCACCTCGTCGACGTCGCCGAGCGGTCGGGACTCCGCGACCTCGGCGCATAGCCGACGAGTGCTCGGGATCGTTACCGTTCTCCCAGGGTCGGGGCGCTGCACCGGTCCTGACCGGGTGTTTCCGGCTTCGCGGATCTGCAGGGAGTCGCTCCGGCGCCGGTCCCCGGTTGTGCGGTGACCCGGCCCCCTGCGTAGGTTCGAACCCACTTGTGCCCCGACCCGTGGGCAGTTCGGCCGACCGGAGGGGAGCGTTCTGCGCGTGTTCCAGTACATCGGGGAGCGGTGGGACCAGATCTGGTTCGCGTCGTGGCAGCACTTCTCACTGGTCGTCCAGTGCACGGTGCTCGCGACGCTCATCGCCGTGGTCCTCGCCACACTCGTCTACCGCAGCGAACGGCTCACCTCCGTCGCGAACGGGGTCTCGGCGATCGGGCTGACGCTCCCGTCCTTCGCGGTCATCGGCCTGCTCATCGTGCCGCTCGGCTTCGGCGTCGTGCCGTCCGTGGTGACGGTCGTCTTCTTCGCGACGCTGCCGATCCTGCGCAACGCCGTCGTCGGCCTCGCCGAGATCCCGCCGACGGTCGTCGAGTCGGCGCGGGGCATCGGCATGAGCCGGTTCCGCACCCTGCTCCAGGTCGAGCTGCCGATGGCGTGGCCGATCATCCTCAGCGGTGTGCGGGTGTCCGCGCAGATGGTGATGGGCATCGCCGCGATCGCCGCCTACGCGCTCGGCCCCGGGCTCGGCGGCTTCATCTTCTCCGGGCTGTCCCGCCTCGGCGGTGCGAACGCCCTCTTCTCCGTGACGGTCGGGGTGGTGGGGGTCGTCCTGCTCGCCCTCGTCCTCGACGTGCTCCTCCTCGGCCTCGGCCGTCTGACCATCTCGAGAGGTATCCGTGTCCAGCACTGACTCCGCCACCACCACCGCTCCCGCCGGCGACGTCACCGGCCGCCGCATCCTGCTCGACGAGGTCACGAAGCGGTACCCCGGTCAGACGAAGCCCGCGGTCGACGGCATCACGCTCGAGATCCCGGCCGGCAAGATCGTCATGCTCGTCGGCCCGTCCGGCTGCGGCAAGACGACCACGCTCAAGATGATCAACCGCCTGATCGAACCGACCGAGGGACGCATCGTCGTCGGCGAGGACGACGTCACGGGGATCGACGCGGACGAGCTCCGTCGCCGCATGGGCTACGTGATCCAGGCCGGCGGGCTCTTCCCGCACATGACCGTGGCGGCGAACATCGCGATCGTCCCGAAGATGCTCGGGTGGTCGAAGGAGAAGATCGCGGCCCGCGTCGACGAGCTCCTCGACCTCGTCTCGCTCGACCCCGACACCTACCGCGACCGGTTCCCCCGCGAGCTCTCCGGCGGCCAGCAGCAGCGCGTCGGCGTCGCCCGGGCGCTCGCCGCGGACCCGCCCGTCCTGCTCATGGACGAGCCGTTCGGCGCGGTCGACCCGATCACCCGCCAGCGCCTGCAGGACGAGCTCCTCCGCATCCAGGAGGAGCTGCACAAGACGATCGTCATCGTGAGCCACGACTTCGACGAGGCCGTGAAGCTCGGCGACTGGATCGTGATCTTCACCGAGGGCGCCCACATCGTGCAGTACGACACCCCGGAGCGGATCCTCGCGGAGCCGGCGAACGAGTTCGTCGAGAACTTCATCGGGTCCGGCGCCGGGCTCAAGCAGCTCACGCTGAACCGGGTCCGCGACGTCGAGCTCGCCCCCGCGGTGACCTGCTCGCCGGGCGAGGAGGCGAAGGCCGTGCTGCAGCGCATGCAGGAGGCCGGTGGCCACGGGCACGCCGTCGTCGTCGACCGCCGACAGCGTCCGATCGGGTGGCCGACGCGTCGTCAGCTCGAGCGGCTCGACCGGATCCCGGAGGGCATCGAGCCCGACCTGCCCGTCGTGGGCGGGGCCGCCACCCTGAACGACGCGCTCGACACCATGCTCGTGTCGAGTGCCGGCGCCGCACTCGTGACCGGCCGCGGCGAGGCGTTCCAGGGCGTCATCACCGTCGAGACGGTCATGGACGCGATCACCCGGTCCCGCGCCGCCGCCGCCCAGGAGCAGGCGTACACGCCGGTCGGGACGAACACGAACCCGATCGAGACCATGCCGTCGTCGCCCGTGGTGGCGACCAGCGGGGAGGACCTGTGAGCGCGGTCGCCGCCGGGACGGGGACGGGCAGCCGCACCGGGTGGAAGGGCCTGCTCGTGCAGCCGATCGCCATCCTCGTCGTCCTCGCCGGGTTCGCGGTCTGGCTCGCCACGGCGGACCTCACGCCGACCGAGCGCACCACGCTCAACCCGGCGGACATCCTCGCGCTCACCGGGCAGCACCTCGTGCTGACCCTCGAGTCGACCGTGCTCGTGCTCGTGATCGGCATCCCGCTCGGCGTCCTGCTCACCCGCGGGCCGCTCCGTCGTGCGAGCGTGTACGTGCTCGCCGTCGCCAACTTCGGGCAGGCGGCACCGGCCGTCGGGCTCATCGTGCTGCTCGCCGCGTGGCTCGGCCTGAACTCGTGGTCGGCCGTCGTCGCCCTCGTGCTCTACGCGATCCTGCCGGTGCTCCGGAACACCATGATCGGCATCCAGAGCGTCGACTCGCGGTTGGTCGAGGCCGGGCGGGGCATGGGCATGAGCGCGTTCAGCGTGCTCATGAAGGTCGAGCTGCCGCTGGCCGTGCCGGTCATGCTCTCCGGCATCCGCACCGCGCTGGTGCTGCTCGTCGGCACCGCGAGCCTGGCGACGTTCGTCGGCGCCGGTGGCCTCGGACTGCTCATCACCACGGGCGTGAACCTGTTCCTGCCGAAGGTCCTCGTCTCCGGGGCGCTCCTCGTGGCGCTCCTCGCCCTGTCCATCGACTGGATCGGCCGCGTGGTCGAGACGGTCGCACGACCGAAGGGACTCCGATGACCCACGACGCCCCGAACGCGACCCACGACGTGCCGTGCGCCGATCTGCGGGGCGCACGCCGCGCCTCCCGTCCGACCGTCCGTCGCCGGGTCGCGACCGCCACCGCCGTGGCGGGCGCGGCCGCCCTCGTCCTGACCGGCTGCGGCCTGCAGCCGGCGACGTCCTTCGTCCCCGCCGCGGGCCCCGGTTCGATCCAGCGCATCGACGACCTGCCGGACGGCGCGCACATCACCGTGACCTCGAAGAACTTCACCGAGCAGCTCGTGCTCGGCAAGATCGCCGTGCTCGCCGCGAAGGCCGCCGGGTTCGACGTCACCGACGAGACGAACGTGCCGGGCAGCGTCGCCGTCCGCGAGCTGATGACCTCGCACGGCGCCGACTTCACGTACGAGTACACGGGCACGGCCTGGCTGACCTTCATGGGCCACAGCGAGGGCATCCCGGACAAGACCGAGCAGTGGGAAGCGGTGAAGCAGGAGGACGCCGGCAACGGCCTCACCTGGCTCGAGCCGGCGCCGATGAACAACACGTACGCCTTCGCCGTCCGCGACGAGGCCGTGGCGGAGCTCGGCGACATCACGACCCTCTCCGACATCACGAAGCTCCCCGTCAGCGATCGCACGTTCTGCGTCGAATCCGAGTTCAACTCCCGTGCCGACGGCTTCAAGCCGATGCTGAAGAAGTACGGGCTCGAGCTCGGCGGCTCGGGCGACAACGGCATCCCGACGAAGAACGTCAGCATCCTCGACACCGGCACGGTCTACACCGCGACCGATCGTGGCAAGTGCAACTTCGGTGAGGTCTTCACCACCGACGGCCGCATCAAGTCGCTCGGGCTCACCGTGCTCGAGGACGACAAGGGCTTCTTCCCGGCGTACAACGTCGCGCCCGTGCTCGACTCGGCGACGCTGAAGGAGTACCCGCAGCTCGAGGACGTCTACGACCAGATCTCGCCGAAGCTCACGGACGCCGTGCTGCAGGAGCTGAACCGGCAGGTCGACGTCGAGGGTCGGGAGCCCGCCGACGTCGCCTTCGACTGGATGGTCAAGGAGGGCTTCATCACGAAGCCGTGACGGGCGCGCGCGCCGCGCCGCGCGCCGCGCGCTCGCATCGTGAGCAGGAATGGTCGGGTCCTCGAGCGGCACCCGACCATTTCTGCTCACCATGCGGCGGACTACTGGCCCGTGATGCGACGGACGGGAGGCGCGTGGCGGCCCCGCCCCGCGCCTCCCGTCCGCTACTGGCCCGTGATGCGGGCCGCGGTGTCGCGGATCGTCGCGACCACCCGCGCGCGGACCTCCTCGGGATCCGACCCCTCGTGGCGCGCCGAGCTCCGCAGCCCGGTCATGCACATGCCGAGCAGCATCTCGGCCGCCTGGGGCGTGGCCGCGTCCGGACCCCAGGCCGGATCCCGCTCGAGGATCGTCCGGACCGCGCCCGTCATCGCCTCGGCGACCGAGGTCATCCGGGAGACCTGGCGGCGCATGAGCTGCGGGAAGCGCACGATCACCTCCTTCCGGGCGAGCCGCTCGTGCTCGTCACCGAAGGACTCCCCGAACACCAGGAACGCCAGGTCCACCACGGCCTGCGCCGCGGGCTCCCCCGCGACCGCGGCCAGGTGGGCGTCGAGCGTCTCGGGCGTGAGGTCGAGCTCGGTGTGCCCGAGGACCGCGTCCTCCTTGCTCTCGAAGTAGTTGAAGAACGTGCGCGGGGAGACCTCGGCGCGCGCGGCGATCTGCTCGATCGTGGTGCGGTCGATGTCCTGTTCGAGTGCGAGGGAGCGTGCCGCCTCGGCGATCCGGTGCCGGGTCTCGAGGCGTTTGCGGTCGCGGAGGCCCATCTCGGAGGCGGGCGCGGTGTCGGGCATGGCCCGACTGTAACCGGAACGTCACATCGTTTACAGCAAACGCAAACTTGCAGTCGTGCAGCGGACAGTACGGTGGGCGCATGACCACTCCCGTGCTCGAGGCCCGTGGCCTCGCCAGGACCTACGGCCGCGGCGCGACGCGGTTCGACGCGCTCAAGGGGGTGTCGCTGCAGGTGAACCAGGGCGAGAGCCTCGCGATCGTCGGCAAGTCCGGCTCCGGGAAGTCCACGCTCATGCACCTCCTCGCGCTGCTCGACAAGCCGTCGGCGGGCCAGGTGCTCCTCGACGGCACCGACGCCGCGACGCTCAGCGCGCGGCAGGTGAACCGCACGCGGAACAGCACCTTCGGGTTCGTCTTCCAGCAGTTCTTCCTCACGCCGAAGACCTCGGTGCTCGAGAACGTCGTGCTCCCGTTGAAGATCGCCGGCGTCTCCGGTGCCGAGCGGAAGCGCCGGGGCATGGCCGCACTCGACGCCCTCGGCCTTGCCGACAAGGCGAAGAACGACGCCAACGACCTGTCCGGCGGGCAGAAGCAGCGCGTGGTCATCGCGCGTGCACTGGTCGGGGAGCCGAGCGTCATCTTCGCGGACGAGCCGACCGGCAACCTCGACACGAACACGGGGCAGGTGGTCGAGGACATGCTCTTCGGGCTGCAGCGCGACCGGGGCATCACCCTCGTGGTCGTCACCCACGACGAGGAACTCGCCGAACGCTGCGACCGACGCGTCAACGTGCGCGACGGACTCATCGTGGGCGGGAGCGACGACGCCGTCGACGCGCCGGCCACCCACGGAAGGCACTCCGCATGAACGTCCTCGACCTCTTCCGCACCGCGGTCGCGAACACCTTCCGGTCGAAGCTGCGCACGACGCTGACGGTCATCGCGATCTTCATCGGCGCGTTCACGATCACCCTGACCTCGGCCATCGGTACGGGCGTCAGCAACTACATCGACACCCAGGTGGCCTCCATCGGCGACACCGGGTCGCTGACGATCACCAAGGCCGTCGAGTCGTCGACCGACTCCGGGCCGGCGAAGTACGACCCCGACGAGTCGAGCCAGAGCGTGGACCGCGGGCCGGCCTCGTTCGCGTACCTGTCCCAGTCGGACGTCGCGAAGATCACGGACGTCTCGGGGGTGAAGAGCGTCCGCCCCGCCGTCGCCCTGAGCACGAAGTGGGTCGAGTACGACGGGAAGGGCAAGTACGTCGTCGACATCGCCGCCAACGCCGGGGAGCTCGACGCCGACCTCGCCGCCGGGAAGCAGCTCGACGACGCGTCCTCCGCCGGCAACCAGGTGCTCCTGCCCACGAACTACCTGGAGAACCTCGGGCTCGGCAGCGCGAAGGCCGCCGTGGGCAAGGAGCTGACCGTCGCGGTCGACGACTACCAGGGCAAGGAGCACACCCTGACCGCCACGATCGCGGGGGTGCAGAACGAGTCGCTGTTCGGCGGCGGCGCCGGTGCGAACGCCGCGCTCACCGACGCGATGCAGGCCGCGCAGGAGACCGGCAAGCCCTCGTCGATCGCCACCTCGTACGCCAGCGCCACCGCCACGCTCGACAGCGGTGCGTCGGCCAGCAGCGTGAAGAGCGCCCTGTCGAAGGACGGCTACACCGGGCAGACCATCCAGGACCAGCTCGGCCAGTTCCAGACGGTCATCAACGGCATCGTCGGCGTGCTCAACGCCTTCGCCGTGATCGCGCTCGTCGCGGCCGGGTTCGGCATCATCAACACGCTGCTCATGAGCGTGCAGGAGCGCACGCGTGAGATCGGCCTGATGAAGGCGATGGGCATGGGCGGCGGGAAGGTCTACACGCTGTTCTCGCTCGAGGCCGTGTTCATCGGGTTCCTCGGCAGTGCGATCGGTGCGGGCGTGGCGATCCTGCTCGGGACGGGGATCTCGAACGTCCTCGCCGGGACCGTCCTCAAGGACCTGCCCGGGCTGCAGATCATGCAGTTCGCGCCGTCCTCGGTGATCACGATCATCCTCGTGGTGATGTTCATCGCCTTCCTCGCGGGCACGCTGCCGGCGCGTCGGGCGGCCCGGCAGAACCCGATCGAGGCGCTCCGGTACGAGTAGGCGCACGCGTGCCTAGTCTCTGAGGGGTGGCGGCGTTCGGACGGGACCTCGGGGACGGGTACACGCTGACGCTGCGCGACCTCACCACCGTCCGGCCGCTGCACGAGCTCGTCGTCGCGAACGCCGACCGGCTCCGTGCCGCGGAGCCGTGGGCGTGGCAGGAGCAGACCGTCGAGACGATCGGCCTGCACACTGAACACCTGCTCGGCCAGTACGCGATGGACCGCGCGCTGCCCTGCGTCATCCGGCAGGACGACCGGGTCGTGGGTGCCGCCTCGCTCGCCTTCGACCCGTACCTGGGGCAGGCATCGCTCGGCTACTGGGTGGACGCGGGCCAGGAGGGACGGGGTGTCGCCCGGCGTGCCGCCACCGTCCTCGTCGGGGTGGCCCGGGCGCGGGGCGCCGCGCGTGCCGAGATCCGGACGGCGGTCGACAACGTGCGCAGCCGGGGCCTCGCCGAGCGGCTCGGCTTCACGCACGAGGGCACCCTACGGAGCGCGATGCCGCTGGGGTCGGTGCGGGTGGACGTCGCCGTGTACGGCCTCGTGTTCTGAGCGGGCAGCCCCGGGGCCCAGGGCCGACCGGGTCAGCGGCCCTGCGTCGCGCCCGACCACACGGCGAACGCGCCGCCCACCACGAGCAGCACGAGCAGCAGGATCCACACCGCCAGTGCGACGAGGTTCAGGAAGATCCCCCACCCGGCACGCCCGCGGGCGAACGGTTCGCGGCTCCGCGAGGCGATGCCGAGGCACAGCCCGACGATCGGCGCGACGAACGTCCAGCCGGCGAGCAACGAGCAGACGCCGAGGACGAGACTCGCCGTGCCGAGCCCGGTGCGGGGGGATTCCGAGTACGTGACCATGCACCCGACGCTACGGGTCCGTGGGAGGCGGGTCGTCCCTCCAGGGCCTGATCCGGGTCCACCTGCGGACGGATGGTCACCGGACGCCGGTATCGTCGACTGCATGGCCTTGTTCGGACGACGCAGCAAGCACGACGTGCGCGACCGACCCGTCAGTCAGGTCGAACTGAAGCGCGCCGTCGACGAGGGCTTCCTCATCGCGAAGGCCGCGGTCACCATCGCCGTGGGCAACCGGATCATCACGAACGCCCTCCGCGACGAGGGGTACTTCGACCACGCCGTCATCGCCGACGCCGCGCGCGAGGAACTCCACCGCATGGCCGAGGAACAGCGCGGTGACGCTGCCCGGATGCGCGAGATCCGCTCGAGGTCGAGCAAGCAGAAGGGCCGTTCGCGGCACCAGCACGACTACCGCCGCGGTGACGACCTCAAGCTCCGCACGCGTGAGGCGACGTACGAGCAGCTCGCGACGATGCTCGACAAGCGCCGGGACGACCAGGGCTTCGTCGACGGCATCGTCCTCGCCGCCCGTGCCCGCGCCTGGGACGACATCGGCACGACCGTCGTCGGGCGGCTCGGGTGGGCGCAGCGTCCGGCGGACGACTACGAGGTCGGGCGGGACGACCGGCTGCAGCAGATGCTCGACGAGGACTTCGCGGCGCTGCTGGCGGAGCACCCGGTGGGATCGACCCCGGTGGACGCCGACGAGCCCGACGCAGCGGACGCGGGCGACGACGGGTCGGACCCGGCGGACCCGGACGCGGCGCGCGTCTGACCGGACCGGCCGTCGGAGCGCAGCGATCTCGACGGCGTTGCGGCCCGTCGCCGGCAACCGGCTTGCGCCTGATGCCCGGCACCTCGGTCCACGCGCTGCGGCTCGGAGCGGATCTGCTGAAGTCGTCCGCGCCGTGACCGTTCCGGTTCGCGGATCACGGGGTTCGCGAACCGGAACGGTCATCTGCAGAACCGGGAACGGCCCTGGAACGGACGCGATGACGGGCTGCACGCGGGGGGCGTCGCAGACCCGCGCCTCCAGGGCACCGAACGGTGCGGAGCGCGCCTCGATCACCGCTCGCCGTGAGGGGGAAGCGGGCGCGCTGCCCGAGACGGCGCGCAGCAGCGGTCCCTAGGCTCGGGGGCATGGTGGATGCGGTGGTCGTCGGAGCCGGACCGAACGGACTCGCGGCGGCGGTGACGCTCGCGCGTGCCGGGCTGTCGGTCGAGGTCGTCGAACGCGCCGACACGATCGGCGGTGGTGCGCGGACCGCCGAACTCACGCTGCCCGGGTTCCTGCACGACGTGTGCTCCGCCGTGCACCCGATGGCGCTGCAGTCCGAGTTCTTCCGGCGCTTCCGCCTCGAGGACCGCATCGAACTCCGCCTGCCCGAGGTCCAGTACGGGCACCCGCTCGACGGCGGCCGTGCCGGGATCGCGTACCAGGACCTCGCGCGCACCGCGGAGTCGCTCGGCATCGACGGCCCGGCGTTCCGGCAGCTCATGGCCCCCCTGTCCGACAACGCCGACCAGGTCGCCGACTTCGCCACCGGCGCCCTGCTGCACGTCCCGGGGCACCCGCTGAGCGTCCTCCGGTTCGGGTTGCGGGCGCTGGAGCAGGGCACGAGTGCGTGGAACCTCCGTTTCCGCGACGAGGTCGCCCCCGCCATGGTCTCCGGCGTCGCGGCCCACTCGATCCAGCACATGCCGTCCCTCGCCACGGCCGCCGCCGCGCTGTCCCTCGGCGCCTACGCGCACGCGCGGGGCTGGCCCGTCCCGATCGGCGGCAGCCAGGCGATCGTCGACGCGCTCGCCGCCGACCTCGTCGCGCACGGCGGCCGGATCGAGACCGGGCGCGAGGTCCGCTCGCTCGCCGACCTCACCCCGGCCAAGGCGGTGCTGTTCGACACGAGCGTCCCCGGGATGCTGCGGATCGCCGGGAAGCAGATCCCGACGCCGCGACGGGGCGCCCTCCGGCGCTTCCGGTTCGGCAACGCCGCCGCGAAGGTCGACTTCGCGCTCTCCGACCCGGTCCCGTGGACGAACGAGGCGCTCCGCCGTGCCGGCACGGTGCACATCGGCGGGACCCGCGCCGAGATCGCGGCCGCCGAGGGCGCGGTCGCACGCGGCCAGCACGCCGAGCGTCCGTACGTGCTCGGCTCGGAGCCCACCGTGGTCGACCCGAGCCGCGCGCCCGCGGGCAAGCACGTCTTCTGGGCGTACGCGCACGTCCCCGCCGGGTCGGACGTCGACCAGACCGAGGCGATCACGCGGCAGATCGAGCGGTTCGCGCCCGGCTTCCGAGACACCGTCCTGCAGTCGAGCAGCCGCACCGCGGTCGAGATGGGCGCGTACAACCCGAACTACGTCGGCGGTGACATCGCCGCGGGTGCCGCGAGCTTCTGGCAGCTGGTCAAGCGCCCGGTGCTGTCGTCCGACCCGTGGCGCATGGGCGGCGGCATGTACCTCTGCTCCGAGGCGTCCGCCCCCGGCCCCGGTGTGCACGGCATGGCCGGCTGGCACGCGGCCCGGAGCGCCCTGCGACACACGTTCGGGCTGCCCGAGCACGTCGATCTCACACCGGAGGACTGACCATGGCGAAGAACGTCCGCATCCTGCACTGCCGCCCGGAGGACGTCTTCGACGTGCTCGCGGACGGCTGGCTCTTCACGACGTGGGTCGTCGGCGCCTCGCGGATGCGCGGGCAGGACCCGGGCTGGCCAGCGGTCGGCACCCGCCTGCACCACTCGTTCGGCGTCTGGCCGCTCGTGATCGACGACGTGACGACGGTCCTCGAGTGGGACGCCCCGCACCGCATGGTCATCCAGCCGAAGGGGTGGCCCCTCGGCGAGGCCCGGGTCGAGCTCGTCGTCGAGGAGCACCGCCGCGGCTGCAAGGTCACCATCGTGGAGAACGCCGTGGCGGGGCCGGGCGCCTGGGTGCCGGACCTCCTGATGCAGCCGATGATCTGGATCCGCAACCGCGAGACGCTGCGGCGGCTCGGCTGGGTGGCCGCGGGTCGCATCGCGACGTCCTGAGGGCCGGGAGGCGCGGTGCGGGCCCGCACCGCGCCTCCCGTCCGTCCTGTGGTCGCCTCGGCACCGGCCCCGCGAACGGGGACGCTGTGGCGGGGTCCTGGGTCCGCCAGACTGACCGGGACATGCCCGCTGCACCCGACCACCGCCCCCTCCGGCCCCGACGCGCGACCCTCGTGGTCGGCCTGGCGCTGATCACCGCGACCGCCGTCTCCGGGTGCTCGCACCGAGCCGAGCCCGTGGGCCTCGACGATGCGTTCCCGGACTGGGCGAAGGGCGTGCAGGACCGCTGGGCGGGACAGCCGGGCGAACTCGGCAGCGGCACCGGCTCGAACGACTCGTCGAGCCGACTGTCCCTCGGCACCGGCGAGGACGGGGCACCTGCCCGGGTGAGGGTGTCGATCACGTGCCAGGGCGACGGCACCGTCCACATGGCGGTGTGGGCCGGCCGGATCGTGGACGGGGCCGAGAGCGGCAAGCGGCTCGCCTCGGGCGAGATCCGGTGCGGACACGACGAGGACCTGTACCTGCGCACCCGGAGCGAGTACGTCACCATCGGTCCGACGTCCGGGGACTCGACCGTCGGCTGGTACGCGGCCACCTACAGCGACCTCGCGGCGACCGCCGCCGACTGACCGCGGGGCCGGGGTACACACCGGTCCACCGCGTGCCCGACCGACCCGATCCGGTGCACATCCGGCTGCTTCCCCGAGCTGGTGCGGTTCGACGCGGCGCACGCGCCGGGGTGGGGTGCCGACCGGACCTGGCGAACGCCTCCGAGCAGCCTGAGCGATCGTCGGGACTCGTGGGACTGAGCGGACGTACAGGCCTACCGTCCCTCGGTGTCGGGCCGAGGGAGCCCGGCGCCGAGGGGGGTCGGGTCGTGCAGCACACGTACGGGCAGCAGTTCGCGGAGATCTACGACGACGTCTTCCCGCCGGACCCGGGCCTCGTCGAGGTGCTCGCTTCCAGCGCACCGGCGACGGCGCTCGAGCTCGGCGTGGGGACCGGTCGCGTGGCGATCCCGCTCGCGCAGCGGGGCATCACCGTCACCGGCGTCGACCTGTCCGCCGAGATGCTCGACCGGTGCCGCGACGGCGCCGACGACGCCGGCGTCGACCTCGACCTGGTGCAGGGCTCGATGACGGACCTCCGCCTCGGACGGCGGTTCGACCTGGTCTTCTGCGTCTGCGCGTCCATCTCGATGCTGCTGACCCGCGAGCACCAGCGCGAGACGCTCGCCACGGCGCGGGACCACCTCGCCGACGGCGGCCGGTTGGTCGTCGAGACGCACAACCCGGACGCGGTGCTCGGCCTGCACGGCGGACGTCGTCGTGAGACCTGGTTCGTCCCGTACCCGGGCGCCGGCCGTGGTCTGCAGACCTACGCGACCCTGGACGAGCCGACCGGCCTCTGGCAGGTCAGTCACCTGTGGCACGACGGCGGACGGACGACCATCGGGAACGAGGTGAGCCTCCTCACACCGGTCGAGGTCCTGACGGGCCTCGGTGCGGAGCTCGGGCTCGCCGTTCGGTCCGTGACGGGCGACCGGGACGGCGGTCCGGTGACGACGGAGTCCCCCACGTACACGGTCGAGTTCGAGGTGGCGTCGTGATCGGGTTCGTGGACCGCGTCGTCCGCAGTGTCGTCGACCGGTCGGCCGACCGCGGGAACGTGCTCGCCGCGACCGAGCGGGCCTCCGCGCTCGTGGTGCTGATGGGGAGTCTCGAGCACCTCGCGAACGCGGACAACCGCCGGACGGGCGGCCTGAACGACTGGACCCTGCTGCGGGGCTCCGCGCTCGTCCGCAACGAGCGACTGCGCCGCGTGCTCGACCGCGTCTACCGGCCCCGGGTAGTGACCGCGATGCACGGGCTCCGGGTGGCCGCCGCCCTCGTCCACCTGTCCCCGGTCCGCGACCGACACGTCCGCGCCGCGGCGTCCGCCGTCACGGTGCTCACCGGCTACGCACTCGGGCCGCTGCACCACAACGGCGGCGACGGCAGCGACCAGGCGGCGTTCTTCACGCAGGCGCTGTCGGGTGTGGCCCGGGCCTCCGGACGACCCGCGACGGTGGACACCGCGCTGTGGGCGGTCGCGAGCCAGGCGACGCTGTCGTACCTCGTCTCGGGGTGGGTGAAGCTGATGGGTGAGCCCTGGCGGAACGGCTCGGCGCTGCTCGGGGTGATGCGCACGCGGACCTACGGTTCGGAGTGGGTGTGGCGGGTCCTGCGCGACCGGCCGGCACTGGCGCGGGTGGGCGAGGTCGCCACGCTCGTCCTCGAGTGCGCGTTCCCGATCGTGTTCGTGCTCGGCCCGAGGATGCGCGTGGCGTACCTCGGCGCGATCGCCGGGATGCACCTCACCATCGCCGCGACCATGGGGCTCGGTCGGTTCCTCCCTGCGTTCCTCGCACTGCAGCCCGCGGTGCTCTACGTCACCGCGGACCGTCGATCGGTCGTGCCGCGTCGTCACGACGGGTTCCCGTGGGTCCTCGGCGTGATCGGGGCCGCGGTCGGGACGCAGGCCGTGGTCCGGCAGGTCGTGGACGCCCGGCGCAGTCGACGTCCCCGTGCCGGGCAGACCGTGGTCGAGACGCCCGCCGGATCGCGTCTGGCCGTGCGGTACCGGCCGGCGACCTCGGGCCCGGGTGCACCCCTGGTGGTGTTCGAGAACTCGCTCGTCGCGGTCCAGGAGTACTGGGACCCGATCATCGCGGAGCTCGGCGGCGACGTCGCCACGCTGACGTACGACCGTCCCGGAACCGGGGCGAGCACGGCTCCCGGTGCGACGCTCGCCACCTACGCTGAGGACCTCCGCTTCCTCGTCGGCCGCCACGCCGACGACGGACCCATCTGGCTCGTCGGGCACTCGTTCGGCGGGCACCTGCTCCGACGCCACGCGGCCGAGCTCGGGCGCGACGTCGCCGGGGTGGTCCTCCTCGACCCGACCACCGGTTTCGTGGACCGACCCGACGAGGACGTCCTGACCGCCGTCCGGTCGCTCACCGACGGCTTCCCGCTGATGGAGTGGTCCCTGCGGACCGGCTGGGGATGGCTGCTCGACGCCACGACCTGGGCGATCCCCGCACGCCAGGAACGGACCGACGACCTGAGCCCCGTGTACCGGAACGCCCGACTGTGGCGCACCGGCCGTGCGGAGTGGCAGGCGGCGGAGCCGGACCTCGTCGCCGACCGACCCGGACGCCGCATCCCCGAGGGTGCCGACGTGCTCGTCGTCACGGCGAGCACGAGCGACGAACTCCAACCGGCCGTGAGCGCCGCGCACGAACGCGTCGCGCACGAGCACGACGGTCGCCGCGAGGTCGTCCGGTCCACCCACGACGGCCTGCTCGTCCACCCCGGACCGGTCCGACGGGTCGGTGCACTCGTCCGCGAGGCGATCGGGGTGGACCGATGAGCCGCCGCAGTGACGGTCGGGCCCTGCCCCTCGCGATCGGCCTCGCGCTCTGGATCATCGCGACGGTCATCGGCCAGCACCCGAACCGTCGGTTCGACCGGGTCCGGCAGGTCGACACCGCCGCGCTGCTGATCCCGAACTGGCGCTTCTTCGCACCGATCCCCGCCTCGATGGACTTGGAGCTGCTGCACCGGTACCGGCAGGACGACGTGGTCAGCGAGTGGACGCGCACCAAGGACGTCGCAGCACGCCGGCTCCGGCACATGCTGTGGTTCCCGGACCGGCGGGTCGACAAGGGCCTGTTCGACGTGGTCGGACGGTTCCTGGTGGCAGCGGAACAGCTGCCGGACGGGTACGAGACGGGTGCCGACTACCGCGCGCTGCTCGCCTTCGTCCGCCGCGTCGTCGCCGCGCAGACCGGTGGTCGCGCCGATGCCGTCCAGTTCGCGATCGTCCGCACGGGCGGTCACGACGACACCGTGCCCGTCGAGGAGCTCTTCGCATCCCGACGGGAACCCATGCACGACGGGGACGGCCCCCGTCGGCAGCCGGACGCCGCCTCCGCAGCGTCCGCACGACCGAAGGAGGAGACCAGATGAACGCCAACACACGGACCGCGCTGTGGTTCGCAGCACCCGTCGTGCTCATCGCCATCGCGGTGGCGATACTCCTGTTCGACCTGCCCGGCTTCGCGTGGCTGTCGGTCCTGGTCGTGCTCGGCATCGCAGCCGCAGTCTTCGTCGTCTCGGCACGACGAGAGTGACCTCGGCCCACCGGGCCGGGAACCGGGCCCAGCGCCCGATCATCACCATCGCAGAACGGAAGGAATCCAGCATGACCACCATCGCCGACATCGCGTTCGACAGCGACCGCGGGCAGCGGTTCGCACCGGAGCAGCCCCTCGCCGCGACCCCGCTCGCAGCGCTCGCCGCCACCTCGGTCTTCACGGGTGCGGTCGCCGCGTACGCGGTCGAAGAGGCCGTCGGGAACTGATCACCAGGACATCGAGGAAGGAAGCAGCGCATGCAGCAGACACGACAGCTCGACGCCGTCCCGTTCGACAGCGACGAGGCGACCACGTTCCGTGGTCTCCGTCCCGTCGCGGCCACCCCGGCAGCGGTGGCCTGGGCCGGCGCCGTCGTGGCGGCGGCCGGGGTCGGTGCCGCCATCGGGGACGCCGTCGACTGACGGAGCCGCGTGACGGCGCCGGTGGGCGCCGTGTGCGGGCAGGACGGGAGGCGCGGTGCCGGTCGGTACCGTGCCTTCCGTCGTGGACGGTGCGCGATCAGGGCGCGGCGCGGGTGCGTCTTGGTGCGGGTGCGGGTGCGGCCGCGGGTGCGGGGTGCGGGTGTGCTCCGCGCTACGGCCGGGTGTCGACGAGCGCGACGAAGCGGCTGCCGATGCCCTCGACCTCGTGCCGGGTGAAGCCCGCGACGGGGTCCGGCGCCTGGTAGGGCTCGTGGTAGTCGCACATCAGGTGGTCCCAATCGGGCCACCACTTCTTCGGACGTGCCTCTTCCGCGAAGCCGCAGACCACGCACTCGAGGCGGACCCAGACCTTCTTGGTGCCCGTGCGGTTGACTCGGGACTGCACGAGCCAGGCGGGCGGGTCCTGCTCGATCGCCGTGAGTTCGGCCTCGCTGAGGTGCGAGGGGATCCCGTGCCGGGTCGCCATCTCGAGGGAGATGTCGAGCCGGACGGCGGCGTCACGTCGGGAGAGCATCCGACCAGCGTAGAGCGCCGACATCGAGCGGTGGGGACGGGTGTCGCTGCGCCGACGCTCACGCTACGATCCCGACATGCGTTCTCCTCGTTCTTCGTGGTGGCTGCGGTAGCAGCCTCCTGACGCATGGTCGCGGGCTGCACGGCAGCTCGCAGACCGCAGGACCGTCGTGCAGCCCTTTCTCTCGAGAGGGCAACTCCAGTGGACACGTTCACCGCCACACAACACCGCATGCACGACCTCGACGCCCGCATCCGGGCGCGACCGGACCGGTTCCGCGTCCTGACCGGCGAACGGCCGACCGGTCGGCTGCACCTCGGGCACTTCTTCGGCACGATCGCCGAGCGCGTCGCGCTGCAGCGGCGCGGCGTCGAGACCTTCCTGGTGCTCGCCGACTACCAGGTCATCACCGATCGCGACACCGCTGACCACGTCGCCTCGAACGTCCGCGAGGCGGTGCTCGACTACCTCGCGGCCGGACTCGACCCGGCCGCGACGACGGTCTTCACGCACTCGTCGGTGCCGGCGCTGAACCAGCTGCTGCTGCCGTTCCTCAGCCTCGTCACCGAAGCGGAGCTGCACCGCAACCCGACGGTGAAGGCCGAGGTCGCGGCATCCGGTCGCGCGCTCAGCGGCCTGATGCTCACCTACCCCGTCCACCAGGCCGCGGACATCCTGTTCTGCAAGGGCAACCTCGTCCCGGTCGGGAAGGACAACCTGCCGCACGTCGAGATGACACGGACGATCGCTCGGCGGTTCAACGACCGGTTCGGCGCGCTGTTCCCCGAGCCGGAACCGCTCGTCACGACGTCCCCCGAGGTCCCCGGTGTCGACGGCCGGAAGATGAGCAAGAGCTACGGCAACGCGATCGCGCTCGGCATGACCGCCGACGAGACCGCGGACGTCATCCGACGGGCACGCACGGACGGTGATCGGCACATCACCTTCGACCCCGAGCGCCGGCCGGGGGTCGCAGCGCTCCTCACGACCGCGGCGCTGTGCACGGGCTCGACCCCGGAGGCGATCGCCGACGAGATCGGCTCAGCGGGCGCGGCAGCGGTGAAGCGTGTCGCGGTCGAGGCGGTCAACGAGCGCTTCGCCGCGCACCGACGCCGTCGTGCCGAACTCGCTCGCGACCCGTCGATCGTCACAGCGGTGCTGGCGGCCGGGAACCGTCGGGCGAACGAGATCGCCGAGGCGACCCTCGACGAGGTCCGCACCCGGATGGGCATGCGGTACACCGACGAGCCGATCAGGCCTCGCTGCGACTGAACTCGCTCGCCCGGCGGACCTGGTCGTCCGTCAGCGCGACGCCCGTGTACCGCTCGAACTGCCGCGCCGCCTGCAGCGCGATCACCTCGGCACCGGTGATGACCTGCTTGTCCGCAGCGCGACCGGCGCGGATCAGCGGGGTCTCGGACGGGAACGCGACCACGTCGAACACGGTCGTCGCCGCTCCGACGCGATCCTGGTCGAAGGCGAGCGTGTCCTGCTGGTCGCCGCGCATGCCGAGGGGCGTGACGTTCACCAGGACGTCGGTGACCGGCGCGTCCCGCTCGTCGGCGACCCACTCGTACCCGTACTGCGCCGCGAGGGCCGACCCCGACTGCTCGTTGCGTGCGACCACGGTGAGGTCGTCGAACCCGGCACCCCGGAACGCCGCAGTGACCGCCTTGGCCATGCCGCCGGAGCCGCGGAGCAGCACACTCGCGGACGGATCGACGGCGTGCGAGGCGAGCAGCGACGCGACTGCCTCGTAGTCGGTGTTCGACGCCGTGAGGACGCCGTCGTCGTTCACCACGGTGTTGATCGACTCGATCGCCGCCGCGGACTCCTCGATGACGTCGACGAGCGGGATGATCGCTTCCTTGAAGGGCATCGAGACCGAGCAGCCGCGAATGCCGAGTGCCCGGATGCCGGTCACCGCGCCGGGGAGGTCGGTCGTGGTGAACGCCTTGTAGACGAACTCCAGCCCGAGCTCGTCGTAGAGGAAGTTGTGGAAGCGGGTGCCGATGTTGCTCGGTCGAGCGGCGAGTGAGATGCAGACCTGCATGTCCTTGTTGAGGATGGGCATGTCGTCAGTCTCCCATGACAGCAGGGATGGAGCGGTCCACGTAGGTCAGATGTGGCGGGGGTGGGGTTGTCCCCACCACGGATGCGGGTGTCCCCCGGATTCGATGTCGGATCGATCCTCCGTACCGTCGACGACATGAACACACTCCTCCGCCCCCGCACCGGCCGCCTCCTCGCCGGGGTCTGTGCCGGCATCGCCGACCGGTTCGGCTGGTCCCGCACCCTCGTCCGCATCGCCTGGGTCATCCTGAGCCTCTTCCCGGGGCCGCTCTGGATCGCCTACGTCGTCCTCTGGATCCTCATGCCGAACCAGGGCTCCCGGCGCTGATCCCCCACCCGTCCGGACGGGTTAGTGTGGCGGGGTGCCGGTCTCCGTCTTCGATCTGTTCAGCATCGGGATCGGTCCGTCGAGTTCCCACACCGTCGGACCGATGCGGGCCGGACGCGCCTTCGCCGCCCGCGTGGCCGAGGCTCCCGTCGCGACGATCGCCGTCGACCTCTACGGCTCGCTGGCCTCGACCGGCCAGGGCCACGGGACGCTCGGCGCGGTCGTCGCCGGCCTGATGGGGTCCGACCCCGAGACCGTGGATCCCGACGCGATGACCCGATCGCTCGTCGAGCTCGAGGAGACCGGCGTGCTCCGGCTCCAGGGCGGGTCGAGCGTCCCGTTCCGGCTCGCCGACATCGTGCTCCACCCGCTGACGATGCTCCCCCGCCACCCGAACGCGATGCGCCTCCGCGCCGCCGACGCGTCCGGGGCGACCATCGCCGAGGAGACGTACTACTCGATCGGCGGCGGCTTCGTCACGAACGACTCCGAGGGGGACGTCGCCGAGACCGCGATCCCCGTCGACGACGCCGTGCCGTACCCGTTCTCGAGCGGCGCCGAGCTGCTCGCGGCCTGCGCGGCGAGCGGGCTGCCGGTCAGCGGGGTCGCACTCGCCAACGAGACCGCCACGCGCAGCACCGACGACGTCCGCGCCGGCCTCCTCCGCATCCACGGCGTCATGGAGTCCTGCGTCGAACGGTCCGTCGAACGCTCCGGCACGCTCCCGGGCGGGCTCACCGTGCGACGCCGCGCCGCGAACTGGTTCGGGCAGCTCACCGCCGACGACCCCGGGCACGACCCGCTCTTCGCGATGGAGTGGGTGAACCTCATGGCGATGGCCGTCAACGAGGAGAACGCCACCGGTGGACGGGTGGTCACCGCGCCGACGAACGGTGCCGCGGGCATCATCCCCGCCGTCCTGTACTACGCGCTCACCTACGTGCCGACGGTCACGCCGGCGAACCGCGACGACACCGTGGTGCGCTTCCTGCTGACCGCGGGCGCCGTCGGTTCGATCTACAAGGAGCGCGCCTCGATCTCCGGCGCCGAGGTCGGTTGCCAGGGCGAGGTCGGATCGGCGGCGTCGATGGCCGCCGCAGGGCTCGCCGAAGTGCTCGGAGGAACGCCCGAGCAGGTCGAGAACGCCGCCGAGATCGCCATGGAGCACAACCTCGGGCTCACCTGCGACCCGATCGGCGGGCTCGTCCAGATCCCGTGCATCGAGCGGAACGCCATCGCCGCGAACAAGGCGATCAACGCGGCGCGGATGGCGCTGCGGGGTGACGGCGTGCACCACGTGTCGCTCGACCAGGTCGTCGAGACGATGCGGCAGACCGGCGCCGACATGTCCACGAAGTACAAGGAGACCGCGATGGGCGGGCTCGCGGTGAACGTCCCGCTCTGCTGAGCTCCGCCCTCGGGCGGGTCAGCCGTGCAGCAGCGTCAGCAGCCGGGCGGTCTCGGTGGCGATGGCGTCGCGCCCCGCGGAGACGTACTTGCGCGGATCGACCACGTCCGGACCTTCGTTGAGCACCGCTCGCAGGGCCCGGGTGAAGAGGCCGTTCAGGTGCGTGGAGATGTTGATCTTCGTCATGCCCGCCCGGACGGCTGCCCGCAGCTCGTCGTCCGACAGCCCCGAGGACCCGTGCAGGACGAGCGGGACCGGCACCGTGGCGCGGAGCTGCTCGACGAGCGTCCGGTCCACCGATGCCTCGCGCGTCTGCATCGCGTGGGACGTCCCGACGGCGACCGCCAGTGCGTCCACACCGGTGTCGGCGACGAAGGCAGCGGCGTCGTGCGGATCCGTGCGCACACCGGGAGCGTGCACGCCGTCCTTGCCGCCCACCTCACCGAGCTCGGCCTCGATCGCGACCCCGGCGTCGTGGCACCGGACTGCCAGTCGGCGGGTGGCCTCCACGTTCGCGGCGAAGTCGAGGTGCGATCCGTCGTACATGATCGAGTCCACCCCGAGGTCGATGCCGGCGAGCACGAGCTCGGGGTCCTCGATGTGGTCGAGGTGCACGAGGACCTCGACGTCCGCGGACCGCGCGATCGCCGCGGTCGCCGTCGTGATCGGGGCGAGGCCGCCGTGGTAGCGGACGCAGTTCTCGCTGATCTGCAGGACCACGGGGAGCCCCGCTCGCTCGGCGCCGGCGACGATCGCCTCGGCGTGTTCCAGCAGCACCACGTTGAACGCCCCGACGCCGCGGTGTGCGGTCCGTGCGGCGTCGAGCAGTCCGGTGAGGGCGAGGTCGGTGATCATGCGTGGCTCCAGGTCGGGTCGGAGGGTCGTGTGCCGGACCGGGCACCGTCGTCGTCCGCGAGGAACCGGCGGACGGCGTCGACGTCGACCTCGCCGGCGACGGGCCGGAGGACGGCGGCGGCACCGAACGCGGCAGCGGATCGGAGCGCGGCGTGGTCGACGCGGGGCGTGGACGGCGCGGTCGTGGTCGTGGTCGGACTCGTCGGGCCGTCGGACGACCCGCGCAGCAGCGCAGCGAGGAGCCCGGCGGTGGCCGCGTCACCGGCACCCGTGGGGTTGCCGGAGACTCCCGGGACGGCACGCACCTCGGTGACCCCGGTGCGCGTGTGTGCCGCCAGACCGTCCGCGCCACGGGACACCACGACGGCGCCCGCGCCACGGTCGAGCAGTTGCAGGGCGCCGCTCCGCTCGTCGTCGGCACCGGTCGCCTCGAGGAGTTCGTCGCGGTTGGGCTTGCAGATCGTCGCCCCGGCGTCGGCGGCAGCGAGGAGCGCACCACCCGGACAATCGACGAGGCTCGGCACCCCGCGCATCCGAGCGGCGGCCACCCAGTCCGCGATGACGCCCGGATCGGCGCGGTGCGGCAGGGACCCCGAGACCACGAGGAACTCGACGTCGCCGTCGAGCTGCTGACCGATCACGTCCGTGACGGCGACCCACTCGTCGGTGGTCACCTCGGGTCCGGGCTCGCCGAACATCGTCGGGTGCTCGACGTCGTCGACGACGGTGACCGTGGTGCGGGTCTCCCCCGTCACCGCGATGTCGACGTGCGCGAGACCGAGGGCGTCGAGGCCGTCGGCGATCCACCGGCCGGCAGCCGCACCGAGCGGCAGGACGGCGCGGGACGGGATCCCGACCGCGTCGAGCACCCGCCCGACGTTGAGGCCCTTGCCACCCGGACGACGGGCGACGTCCAGGACGCGCTGCGTCGTCCCGACGCGCTGACGGGCGACACGGTAGGTCACGTCCACCGCCGGGTTGGGCGTCACGATGAGGATCACCGGTGCACCGCCGCGGTCGTCTGCAGGTCGAGGACACGCCAGGGCTCCGACCGCGCGGCACTGCTGGGGCCCTCGTCGATCACGAGCAGGTCGGCGGGAGCGCCGACCGAGAGCGGCGCCGGGAGGCCGAGCAGGCGTGCCGGTCGCGCCGACGTCGCCGCGACGACCTCGGGCAGCGGGGTGCCACCGTCGAGGAGGCGTCGGGCGGCGTCCCGCACGGTGATGGTGCTGCCGGCGAGGGACGAGCCGTCGGTGAGCAGCGCGACGCCGTCACGGACCGAGACCGCCGAACCCGCGATCGCGTGCTCGCCGTCGCCGCAGCCCGTGGCGGCCATCGCGTCCGAGACGAGCACGAGGCGGTCCGGCGCGGCTCGCCGCACGAGTTCGACCGCCGCGGGATCGAGGTGGTGCCCGTCGACGATGCACTCGACCAGGACGCGGTCGTCGGTCAGGGCGACGCCGACCGGGCCCGGCCGGCGGTGGTGCAGTGGGGGCATGCCGTTGAAGAGGTGCGTGACGAGGGTGGCACCGGCGTCGATCGCTGCGCGCGTCTCGTCGGCGGAGGCATCGGTGTGACCGATCGCGACGACGACACCGGCGTCGACGAGGCGGCCCACGGCGTCGATCGCTCCGGGGAGTTCCGGTGCGAGCGTGACGATCCGGAGCGTGCCGTCCGCCGCTGTGAGGAAGTCGTCGAGCTCCGCCGGGTCCGGTGCGTGCAGGAGGTCCGACCGGTGGGCACCGCGGCGCGCCGGTGACAGCCACGGCCCCTCGAGGTGGAGCCCGGCGAGCGTGCCCTCGGCGACGAGGACACGGAGGCGTCCGAGTGCTGCGATCGTCTCGGCGGCCGGGCCCGTCGCGACGGACGCGATGAGCGACGTCGTCCCGCGTGCGCGGTGGTGGCCCGCAGCGAGCGCGGCACCGTCCGTCGTGGCCGTGGCGAAGTCGTGCCCGAGCGCCCCGTGGGCGTGCAGGTCGACCGCCCCCGGCAGCAGCGTTCCCTCGATCGTCACCGCGGTGTCGGTCCGCGGGGGCGTCCCGGATCCGCTCTCGAGGACCGTACCGGCGTCGTCGACCGCCAACCACCCGTCGTGGAGGTCGTGCGTCGCGGTGAGGATCCGCCGCGCACGCACCAGGGTGCTCATGCGTGCACCTCGGCGTCGAGCGCCGTGCGCGCCATCAGCCCGGCACCGATGGCACCGGCGGCATCGCCGTGCCGTGCCGGGGCGAGGACCGGGACGCGCAACCCCGGGAGCCGTTCGACGAGGGCCGTCCGGAGCGGATCGAACAGCAGCGGACCGGACTCGGCCAGCCCCCCGCCCACGATGATCGTGTGGCAGCCGGCGACCGTCGTGGTCCACGCCAGGGCGTCCGCGAGCACGTCGATGCACTCGTGCCAGACCGCGGTGGCCACCGGGTCCCCGGCGCGGACGCGGAGCATCGCCTCGTGTGCCGAGGTGGAGCCCGACCGACGGGCGACTCCCCCTGCGGACGCGATCTCCTCGACGCGGCGCCCCGCGTGCGGACCGGTGGGGATCCGCACCTGTCCGATCTCCCCCGCCCAACCGCCGCCCGCGACGACCACGCCGTCGACGACGAGGGCACTCGCGAGCCCGGTGCCGACCGGGACGAAGGCGACGGAACCACGGGTGAGCGCCGGTGCCGCGCCGGAGGTCTCCGCCAGGGCGCCGGCACGCACGTCGTGTCCGAAGGCCAGCGGGACGTCGATCCCCCGTGCGGCGAACTCGGCCCGGACCCGGTTCCGCACCGGGACGTCCCGCCACCCGAGGTTCACCGCGAGGACGACGGTGCCGGCCCCGTCGTCCACGACACCCGGCGTCACGAGGCCCACCGCATCGAGGTCGCCACGGCGCAGCGCCCGTTCGGCGAGCTCCGCCACGACGGTGGCGAGCATCGTCGCGTCGGTGTCGCCGCGCGGCGTCGGGACGCGGGTCTCGTCGAGGACGAGTCCGTCGGCGCTGGTCAGTCGGGCCTTGATGCCCGTGCCGCCGACGTCGACCCCGAGCACCGCGCCTGCACCGCGCATCAGGTGAGGATGACCGAGCGGGTGAGCGAGCGGGGGTTGTCCGGGTCGAGGCCGCGTCCCTCGGCGAGGGCGACCGCGAACCGGTGCACCACGACGAGCCCGGCGATCGGGTCGAGGTCGTGCTGGACGAAGCGCGCACCGGTCGCAGCGACCTCGTCCGCGAGCCCTTCCGGCGCGGTTCCGAGCGACCAGACGAGTCGGCCGGGCTGGGCGATCGCGATCGGACCGTGCCGGTAGTCCATGGCGGGGTAGGACTCCGCCCAGAACTGCGCTGCCTCGCGCGTCTTCAGGGCGGCCTCGAACGTGAGGCCGACCGCCGGACCGCGGCCCACGAAGGTGACCTGCTCAGCATCGAGGAGGTCGTCGATCGGGAGGCCGAGGGCGGTCTCGGCCTGCGCTGCGAGGGCGTCCACGTCGTCACCGATCGACGCACGGAGGAGCGCGAGCGTGGTCGTCGCGAAGCGCGTCTGCACGACCGAGCGCTCGTCGGCGAAGGGCAGTGCCACGACGACGTCGGCGACGGCGGCGGCCGGGCTGTCCGGGACCGCGGTGACGAGCACGGTGCGTCGACCGCGCAGGGCCTGCAACAGGTCCACGATCTCGGTGGTGGTGCCGGACCGGCTGATCGTCACGACCCGGTCGTAGTCGCGGCCGATCGGGTACTCCGAGCCGGCGAAGGCGTCCGTCACGCCCAGGCCCGCCTGCTCACGGGCGACGGCGTAGCTCATCGCGATGAACCAGCTCGTCCCGCAGCCGACCACGGCCACGCGTTCTCCGGGCTGGGGGAGCGACGCCTCGAACGACGAGAGGAGCGCGGCGGCAGCGCGCCACGTCTCCGGCTGCGACGTCAGTTCTGCGCTCACGAAGGTGTCGGTCATGGGTGCCTTCCGGTCCGGTTCGATCCGGGTGATCGATGATGAGGAAGCGTAGCGAGCGATCGTGCGCGATGGAAGAGCAAAACGTCATTCCCGATCATCAGAGGTGCGAGGTGACGCCATAAGATGGCCGACATGACCCCTCAACAGCGGCTCAACGCCCTGCTCGAACTGGTGAGCGAACGCGGCAACGTGTCGATCGCCGAGATCGGGGAGCTGCTCGGGATCTCGCCCGCGACCGCCCGACGCGACCTCGCGACGCTGGCGGACCAGCGCCTGGTCACCCGCACCCACGGCGGTGCCGCGGCGCTCGGGGCCGGCTACGAACTGCCACTGCAGTACAAGATCGCCCGCCAGGCCGAGGCGAAGACCGCGATCGCCCGCGCCGCCTCGCGGCTGGTGCAGCCCGGCGACACCGTCGGGTTGAACGGGGGGACGACGACGACCGAGGTCGCCCGTGAGCTCGGCAAGAGCGAGCGCTTCACCCGGGCGGACGGCGAGTACGGGGTGACGATCGTCACCAACGCGTTGAACATCGGGTACGAGCTGTCGGTCCGCGCCAACGTCAAGATCGTGGTCACGGGCGGCGTCGCGCGGCGGCAGTCCTACGAGCTCGTGGGCCCGCTCGTCCGGGACACCCTGGACGAGTTCGCGCTCGACGTCGTCGTGCTCGGTGTGGACGGGCTGAGCGGCCACTACGGCGCCACGACCATGCACGAGGGCGAGGCGGAGGTCAGCCGGCACTTCGCGTCGGTCGGGCGCCGGGTGATCGTGGTCGCCGACTCGACCAAGATCGAACGGGCGACCTTCGCGCGGATCTGTCCGCTCGCCCGGATCGACGCACTCGTCACCGACCAGCCCGTCCCGTCGGCGTTCGCCGCGGAGCTCGCCAGTGCCGGTGTGGAGCTCGTCGTCGCCGACTGAGCGGACGAGTCCTCCGGGGGACTCCCCGGCGTAGGCAGGTGCACGACGTTTCGATCGTGTAAAACCATCCACACCCTCCCCATGAGCGTTCGTTGAGCGCCTATTGTGCATTCATGATCGATTCGGCATCATGGGCGTCACAATCACGCAAGGGAGCGAGATGAGCATGGGTGACGCGTTCACAGGACGACCACTACGGGTCGGCATCGTCGGCATGGGGCAGCGTGCGGCGATCGCCCGCCACGTGGCCGAGGCGGCTGCCGCCGCTCCCGACCTGGAGGCGCGGGTCGTCGCCGTCGCCGAGGTCACCGAGCAGGGGCGCGAGCGGGCCCGAGCCGAGTACCCGGACGCCCTCGTCGTCGAGCACCACGGGGGACTCGTCGGGGTCGTCGACGCGGCGATCGTCACGACCCCCGACTGGACGCACGCCGCGATCGCGATCGACCTGCTCCGCGGCGGCATCGCGGTCTACCTCGAGAAGCCCATGGCCATCACGGTCGAGGACGCCGACGCCGTCCTCGACACCGCGGCGGAGACCGGCACGCCGCTGTACGTCGGGCACAACTTCCGTCACGCCGCGGTCGTGCGGCTGATGCGCGAGATCGTCGACCGCGGGGAGATCGGCCAGGTCAAGGCGGTCTGGTGCCGGCACTTCGTCGGCAACGGCGGCGACTACTACTTCAAGGACTGGCACGCCGACCGCACCAAGGTGAACTCCCTGCTCCTGCAGAAGGCCAGCCACGACCTCGACGTCATCCACGCGCTCGGCGGTGGGGACACCGCGCGGGTCGTCGGCATGGGGTCGCTGTCGGTCTACGGCGACGTCACCGACCGTCGCGACCGCAGCGGCGAGCTCATGGGGGACTGGTTCTCCCTCGACAACTGGCCGCCCCTCGAGCAGACCGGGCTGAACCCCGTCGTCGACGTCGAGGACGTGTCGATGGTGATGATGACCCTCGACAACGGTGTGCAGGCGAGTTACGAGCAGTGCCACTTCACGCCGGACTACTGGCGCAACTACACGGTCATCGGGACCGAGGGACGGCTCGAGAACATCGGCGACACCGGCGGTGGCGTCGTGAAGGTCTGGAGCCGTCGTCGCGGCTGGGACGTCGCGGGGGATCGCGAGTACCCGATCGACGGGGTCGCCGCCGGCCACGCCGATGCCGACCTCCTCACCATGACCGAGTTCCTCCGGCACGTCGCGCTGGGGGAGCCGACGACCCTCTCGCCGATCGCGGCCCGTGCTGCCGTCGCCGCAGGAGCGCTCGCGACCCGGTCGCTCCGGAACGGCTCCGTCCCCATCGACGTCCCGCCGCTCGCGGCCGCGACGATCGCCCACTTCACCGACCCCACCCCGGCCGTCACCCGCTGACGGACTCGCGAAAGGACACCCGATGCACGCACCCACCTCTGCCAAGGGCCGCGGCCGTCGCCGTGCGCTCCTCGGCGCCGTCGCCGCGATCGGCGCAGCCGTGCTCCTCGCCGGCTGCAGCACGTCCTCCGGCGCCTCCGGCGCCGGCGGCGACTACGAGAAGGCCGCCAAGGACACCAAGGCGACCCTGACGTACGCCGTCTGGGACGAGAACCAGGTCAAGGCGATCAAGGCGAACCTCGAAGGCTTCAACGAGGAGTACCCGGACATCAAGGTCAACGTGGACGTGACCCCGTTCGCCAGCTACTGGACGAAGCTGCAGACGCAGGGCTCGAGCAACACCCTGCCCGACGTGTTCTGGATGAACGGCCCGAACTTCCAGCTCTACGCGGCGAACGGCAAGCTCGCGCCGATCACCGGCGAGGTCGAGGCCGGCGCGATCGACCCCGCGAAGTACTCGTCCGCCCTCAACGACCTGTACACGTACGACAAGACCCAGTACGGCGTCCCCAAGGACTTCGACACCATCGGCGTCTGGATGAACAAGGCGCTCTTCGAGAAGGCCGGGGTCGCCATGCCCTCGAAGGACTGGACCTGGGACGACTTCCAGAAGACCGGAGCCGAGCTCTCCGAGAAGCTCACGGCCGACGGCGCGTACGGCGCGGCCGGCGGCATGGACGGACAGACCACCTACTACGACACGATCTTCCAGGCCGGTGGGAACGTGATCGACGCGGACGGCACGAAGTCCGAGTACGACGCCGCCGCCGCCGAGGCCGGGCTGCAGTTCTGGACCGACCTCATCGCGTCCGGGGCGTCGCCCTCGATCAAGCAGCTGACCGACACCACCGCCGACCAGTGGTTCACCTCGGGCAAGCTCGCCATGTACCAGGGCGGCAGCTGGTTCCGCTCCGCGTTGACCGGCACCGACCTCGAGAAGGACGTCGTCGTGTACCCGCTCCCCAAGGGCAAGGAGCAGGCGACGGTCATCCACGGTGTCTCCAACGTCGTGTCCGCGAACACGAAGAACAAGGCCGCTGCACAGGCGCTCCAGGTCTACCTCGCGAGCAAGCAGGCCCAGCAGCAACAGGGCGACATGGGTGCGGTGATCCCGGCGTACGAGGGCACGCAGAGCGCCTTCACGAAGACGATGCCGGACGCCGACCTGCAGGTCTTCCTCGACGCGGTGGACTACGCCAAGCCGCTCCCGGTCTCGAAGAACACGGCGGCGTGGAACACGCTCGAGACGAACCTGCTGCCGAGTGCCTTCGACGGATCGACCCCGGTCGACGACGTGGCGAAGCAGCTCGCGCAGAAGATGGACGCCGCCCTCACCAAGGAACAGTGAGCCCCACACCGTGACGATCCACACCGAGCGACACCCGACCTCGGACGCCCCGGCCCGGACGCAGCGCGCGTCCGGGCCCGGGGCCCCGGGCTCCCGGCGTCCGACCGCCGGCACGACCAGACTTCCGGCGCACCGGACCGACGGGTTCTGGCCGTGGCTGTTCGTCCTCCCGTTGCTCGTCGGCGTCGGGACGTTCTACATCTGGCCGATCATCCAGACGTTCTGGTACTCCTTCACCACCTGGGGTGTGTTCGGCGGCGCCACCTTCTCCGGCATCGCGAACTACGTCCGGCTGGTCTCCGATCCGCAGCTCTACCAGTCGCTGCTCAACACGGTGATCTACACCGTGATCGTCCTGCTCGGCATCCCCGTGGCGGTCTGGCTCGCCAGTCTGCTCAACACCCCGGGCCTGCGGTTCGCGCAGTTCTACCGTGTGCTCTTCTTCCTGCCCTACGTCGCCATGCCCGCCGCGATCGCACTCGTCTGGCGGATCATGTTCAACGGCGACTACGGCATCGTGAACTGGTTCATCGGGCTGTTCGGGATCGACGGGCCGTACTGGATCTCGACGCCCGGCTTCGCACTCGTCGCGGTGAGCCTCGTCGGGCTGTGGTCCTCGCTCGGGTTCTCGATGATCATCCTCGGTGCCGGCCTCAAGGACATCCCGCCCGAGCTGTACGAGGCAGCCGAGCTCGACGGCGCCTCTCGCTGGCGGCAGTTCCGGTCGGTGACGGTGCCGCTCCTCAGCCCGAGCATCTTCTTCGTGGTGATCGTCACGACCATCTCGAGCTTCCAGCTGTTCGACCTGCTCTACGCGATCCTCGGCAGCACCAACCCGGTGATCCCGAAGACGATGTCCCTCGTCTTCTACTTCTACAGCGCCGGCTTCATCGACAACGACAAGGGCTTCGCGGCGGCGATCGCGATGGTGATCTTCGTCCTCATCGGCATCGTCACGCTCGTGCAGTTCCGGTTCCAGCGGAAGTGGGTCCAGGCATGACCGCCACCGTCACACCGACCAGGACCGGCCGCCGGCCGGGGCGCCGCGGCGGCAGCCACTGGTGGATCCACGTCGTCCTCGGCGTCGGCGGGTTCGTCATGGCGTTCCCGTTCCTCTGGCAGATCATCATGTCCCTGTCGACGAACGCGCAGGTGCAGTCCGTCACACCGACCTTCTGGCCGGGGGAGCTGCAGTGGCAGAACTACGCGCAGGTGTTCGAACGCCTGCCGTTCCTGAGCCAGCTCGGGACGTCGGTGATGGTCACGATCATCCGGACGCTCGCGCAGATCGTGCTCTGCACCCTCGCCGGCTACGCGTTCGCCCGCATGCGGTTCCGCGGCCGGGCGATCCTGCTCGCGATCGTCCTGTCGATCCTGCTCGTCCCGTCGCAGGTGTACCTGATCTCCCAGTACCAGATCGTGCAGGGGCTCGGATGGTTGGACACCCTGATGGGCATCGTCGCACCGGGGCTGTTCAGTGCCTTCGGGACGTTCCTGATGCGGACCGCGTTCCTCAACCTCCCCCCGGAGCTCGAGGAAGCCGCTCGGATGGACGGCGCGAACCCGTTCCAGACCTTCTGGCGCATCATGCTGCCGTTGGCCCGCCCGTCGATCAGCGTGCTGGCGATCACCACGGTCCTCTGGTCGTGGAACGAGCTGCTCTGGCCGCTCGTCGTGTCGACCCGTGCCGAGGACATGCCGCTCGCCGCAGGTCTCGCGACCCTCTCCAGCGACCGCACGATCGACTACCCCGTGCTCATGGCCGCGAGCCTCATGGCCATGGGACCGGTGCTGATCATGTTCGTCGTGCTGCAACGCCGCGTGATCGACGGCCTGGCAGCGTCCGGACTGAAGTGACGCCCGACCACGACCGGCCCGACCACGACCGGATCGTGCACGACGGGACCGAGCTCCTCGCCGCGGCGATCGGGACCGTCCCCGACCCGGGAGAGCTGGCCGCCGCACTCGAGTCGACCGTCCGCGGCCTGCCCGACAGCTCGATCGTCGACGTCCTCCGCGCCGTCCGACCCCGGACGGCAGCCTGGCTCCGTGCCCACGGCGCCTCGGCCGACCAGGCGGCCGACAGCATCGCGGACGTCGACCGCAAGCTCGCGCGGTACGGCCTCCGGGGAACCGGGCTGGACTGGTTCTGCGCGGTCCTCACCGCCCGCGTGGTGACGGTGGGGCGCCTCCAGTTCGAGATCGGCGACACGACGGCCGACGGCTCCGCGGCCTGGGGGGTGCACGTCCCCGAGACGGGTCCGCTCGACGCCCTCGCGTGCGACCGATCGTTCGACGAAGCGCCCGCGATCCTCCGTGCCGTGGCACCGGCGCACGTGGCCGGCTGGTGGCAGTGCCGCTCGTGGATCCTCGACCCCGGGCTCGCCGACGTGCTCGGCACGGACGCGAACCTCGTACGGTTCGGCCGCCGCTTCGACCTGGGACCGCCCTCGTCCGGTGACGCCGCCGAAGGGGACGGCGGTGTCGCGAAGTTCGTCCTCGGCACGACGCTGCCCGACGCCCGCGCGGCGGTGTCACGCGGGTCGATCCCCTCCGGCCGCCTCGCCGCCGGGGTCGCAGCCCGGTGGCGGTCGGGCGAGCACTGGACGGCCCGCACCGGGACGATCCGGGTCGCCGACCCGGGGCGACCGCCCGGAGCGCGATCGTCCGGAGCCGCCCGACCCGGTGCCAGCACCCCGGGCGTACCGTCCCACCCATGACGAAGCCCGACCGCGACCACCTCGACGACGGTGTCGACATGTCCTTCGAAGAACGCCGCCAGGACACCTTCCGACGCATGTCCGGCTCCGACGAGCACGACGCCGACCCACGGGTCGAGGTGTCCCACGCCGAGGACGGCGACGTCCGCATCGACGTCTCCGACAGCGCCGCGGTCCGCCCAGGCGGCGGGACCTCGCAGCGACCCCGCGGTGACGGGGACGCGAACACCGCGGATTGAGGCTTCCGCGATCCGGTCCCGGCCAGTAGCGTGCGGAGAAGACCGCGTTCCGCGGACAACGGGCACCATCGGATCGACGCGAGGAGTCGACATGGCCGGCAAGTTCGAGATCTGGACCGACGCCAAGGGGGAGTACCGCTTCCACCTCAAGGCGGGCAACGGCGAGGTCATCGCCACGTCCGAGGGGTACGCCTCGAAGGCGGGTGCGAAGAACGGCATCGCCTCCGTGCAGCAGAACGCGCCCGGCGCGGAGGTCGTCGAGCTCGACTGACGGTGGCGCACGGCATGATCGTTCCGTGCACCTCGTCCTCCGCCGCGTCGACGGCGGCGTCCTCGCGACGCCCCTGACCGATGCGGGGACCGCAGACGGCGAGCCGATCCGGGTGGACGAGCCGCGCCTCCCGGCCTTCGTCGCGTCCCGGGACGCGCCCGACGTGCGCTGGGTGTGGGACGACACCGCGCGCTGGTACCCGGCCGTGCTCGCGGCCGGCGGCCGGGTCGGGCGCTGCATCGACCTGCGCCTGTGCCGCCGCATCCTGCGATCGGCCCTCGCGGCACGGGACACCGCGCTCGCCGACGCGCCCGTCGACGCGTGGGACGCCGCCGTCCAGGAGGCGCGGGTCACCCGCCCGACGCACGCCCGTCTCTTCGATGACGCGCTCTTCGACGTGTCGCCTCCCGACGACGAGCTGGACCCGGTGGTCGAGCTGCGCGCGCAGCTCGACGCGGTCGCGTCGTCGACCGCGCCGGGTGCGCTGCGGCTCCTGGTGACGGCGGAGTCCGCCGGCGCGCTCGTGGCGGCGGAGATGCTCCACGCCGGGCTGCCCTGGCGCGCCGACGTGCACGAACGACTGCTCGAGGACGCGCTCGGACCGCGGGTACCGTACGGCGTGCGACCTCGGCGGCTCGAGGAGATCGCGGCCGTCGTGCGCGAGCGGCTCGGTGACCCGTCGCTGAACCCGGACTCGCCCGCCGACGTCCTGAAGTCCCTGCGCCGAGCCGGCCTGATGGTCACGAGCACGCGGAAGTGGGAGCTGCAGGAGATCGAGCACCCGGTCATCGAGCCGCTGCTCGAGTACAAGCGGCTCGCGCGGTTGCTGACCGCGAACGGCTGGACCTGGCTCGACGAGTGGGTGCACGACGGTCGGTTCCACCCGAAGTACCTGGTCGGCGGGGTCGTCACCGGGCGCTGGGCGGCCGACGGCGGGGGAGCGATGCAGCTGCCGAAGGGCATCCGCGCCGCCGTGGTCGCGGACGACGGATGGAAGCTCGTGGTGGCCGACGCGGCGCAGCTGGAGCCCCGGGTGCTCGCGGCGATGGCCGGCGACCGGGCGATGGCGGCGGCCGGGGACGGGCGCGACCTGTACGACGGCGTCGTGGCCTCCGGCGCGGTCGAGACCCGGCAGCAGGCCAAGGGCGCGATGCTCGGCGCGATGTACGGGGCGACCCAGGGCGAGGGCGGGCGGCTCGTCCCGCGGCTCGAGCGGGCGTTCCCGGCCGCTCTCGGACTCGTCAGCCGGGCAGCCCGGGCGGGGGAGCGGGGCGAACCCGTGACGACGTTGCTCGGCCGGACGTCACCGGTGCCGGACGCCTCGTGGTTCGCGGCGCGGAACCAGGCCTACACGGTCGAGGGGACGCCGGCGATGCAGCGGGCAGTGGAGTCGCGGGCACGGAGCTGGGGGCGGTTCACCCGGAACTTCATCGTGCAGGGCACCGCTGCCGAGTGGGCGCTGGCGTGGATGGGGTCGTTGCGCTCGCGGCTCGCCGAGCGCTTCCCGGGGCCGGTGACGGACGGCCCGCACCTGGTGTTCTTCGTGCACGACGAGATCGTGGTGCACACCCCGGCCGAGCACGCCGAGTGGGTGGCCGAGCAGATCCGGGCCGCCGCTGCCGATGCCGGGCGGCTGCTCTTCCGCGAGTTCCCGGTGGTGTTCCCGCTCTCGGTGGCGGTCGTCGACGACTACGGCGCCGCGAAGGACTGACGAAGACTTGAACCACCTGGCGATGCTGCAAGTACCAGGCTTGTTGATTGAACATGTTCTCTCGTGATTCAAGTCCTGGCGCCTAAACTCGTCAGGTGAACATCGCCCGCTTCCGCGACAGCCCGCTCGGTGCGCTCGTACCGGTCGGCGGTGTCGACGGTCGCACCGGCTTGCGGTACGACCACTTCGGTTTCTCGCCGCACCCGCTCGGGGATGCCCCACCGCTCAGCGGGAGTACCTGGGCCGCTGTCTCGCGGGCGAACCGTGCGCTGGGCCGGCTCGAACAGGGCGCCGTCCTGCTTCCGAACCCCGGGATCCTCCGCCAACCGACCCTCCGACGCGAGGCACAGAGCACGTCAGCGCTCGAGGGGACGTTCGCGCCGCTGGACGACGTGCTCGCAGCCGAGGCGGTCGGGGGGAGCGGGCGCTCGGCTGCCCTGTCCGAGGTGCTGAACTACGTCGAGACCGCCGAGCGGGCCTTCGACTGGGTCGCGACCGCGCCGGTCACCCTCGGTCTCCTGGAGGAACTCCAGGGGCTGCTCGTCCGCGGCACGGCTGCCGACACCGGGCAGGCAGGACGCGTCCGTGAGGTCCCGGTCGCGATCGGCACCCGTGGTGGCGGCATCGAGGACGCGCGGTTCGTCCCGATGCCACCCGGTACCGGGTTGCGCGCGGCGCTCACGGACCTCGTGCACTGGATCGAGGATGCCGGCGATCGGCAGGAGGATCCGGTCCTCGCAACGGCGATGGCGCACTACCAGTTCGAGACCATCCACCCGTTCAACGACGGCAACGGTCGGCTCGGTCGGCTCCTGATCGTCCTGCAGCTGATGCGTGCGAGAGTGCTGACCGAGCCGCTCCTGAGCGTGTCCCCGTGGTTCGAGGCGCGAAGAGAGCGGTACCAGGACCACCTGGCCGAGGTCAGCGCGTCCGGGGACTGGGACGCCTGGGTGCGGTTCTTCGCCGATGGCATCGAGCAGTCGGCGATCGACACCGGCACGCGCATGACCGAGCTGCTCGCCGTCCAGGCCGAGTACCGCGAGCGCATCCGCGCGAGCGGCGGACGCGGGATGGTGCTGGAGATCGCTGACTTCCTCATCGGTACGCCGTTCGTCTCGATCCCGATGCTCGCAGCGGCGACGGGCAGGACGTACCAGGCCGCGAGCAACGCCGTGGCGAAGCTGTGCGAGCTGGGCATCCTCAGCGAGGTGGAGCGCCAGGGGATCAGGGTCTTCCGCGCGTCGAACGTCGTGGCCGTCACGATGCGTCCACCGGCACTCCGCTGACCTCCCGCACCCGCACACCGGGACTCGGGCAGGGTGGGTCGATGCAGACCGATCACCCCGAGGCCCCCGACCAGCGCGTCGGCGACGTCGACCTCACGACGTGGCGCACCCGCGCCGGCCGGGCATCCGCGGACGGATGGGCAGCGCTCGGCCACCGCTGGGGTGCGCTCCCGCTGCTCGTGGTCACCCTCGCGATCGGCATCGGGGTCGCCGTGACCGCGACCTGGGCGGCCTCCGAGGTCTACGACGCCGTGCGCGAGGCCGACGACGTCGCCGTGCTCGACCGCCCCGTGCTCGACTGGATGCTCACGCTCCGGTCGCCGACGGCCGACACCCTCGTGACCTGGTGGACGGACGTCGCCGGCACCATCGGGATGCCGATCGTCGCCCTGGGGTTCCTCGTCGGGTTCACGATCCAGCGTCGTGCCTGGACGCCCCTCGTGCTGCTCGTCGCGGCCGCGGGCGGGTCCCTGCTCATGACGATCGCGGGCAAGGACCTCATCGGCCGTGCCCGCCCGCCGCTGCGCGATGCCGTCCCGCCGTACGAGCACTCGCCGTCGTTCCCGTCCGGGCACACGCTCAACGCGACCGTCATCGTCGGGACGATCGTGTACCTGCTGCTCCTCCGGCAGTCGAAGCTCGTGACCCGGGTGCTGACGATCGTCGCCGGCACCTTCTTCGTCGTCTCGGTCGGCATCTCGCGGGTGTTCCTCGGCCACCACTGGCTGACCGACGTCCTGGCGGCGTGGGCGCTCGGGCTCGCCTGGCTCGCGCTGGTGATCACGGCGCACCGGCTCTACCTCACGGCGCTCCGCCGCGGTGCGCGACCCGTCAGGTCGTCCCGGTAGGTTGCCCCGCATGGAAGAACGGGTATTCGGCGGTCGGTACCGCGTCACGGGAACGCTCGGGCACGGCGGCATGGCCTCCGTCTACCGAGCGGTCGACGAGCAGCTCGGGCGTGAGGTGGCGGTCAAGGTCTTCCGCATCGGAGCGGTCGACCACGGCGAACGCGCCCGTGCCGAGGCGGAGATCCAGACCCTCGCGGCGCTCCGCAGCCCGGCACTCGTGACCCTGTACGACGCCGCGCTCGACGACGTCGACGGCGACTCGTACCTCGTGATGGAACTCGTCCCGGGCAGCGACCTCGCGACGCGACTGCGCGAGGGGCCGCTCGACCGTGCCACCGCCGCCGGTGTCGGGGCGCAGGTCGCGGACGGCCTCGCGGCGGCGCACGCGCAGGGCATCGTCCACCGCGACGTGAAGCCGGCGAACGTGCTGCTCGAGAGCGACGGCGTCCACGTCAAGCTCGCGGACTTCGGCATCGCCCTGCTGCGGGACGGCGCCCGGGCCACCCAGACCGGCACGGTGATGGGCACGGCGGCGTACATCGCACCGGAGCAGGTCCTGGCGCAGCCGATCACCGGCAAGGCCGACGTGTACGCGCTCGGGCTCATGCTCCTCGAGGCGCTCACCGGCAAGCAGCCGTTCCCGGGCAGCGCGGTCGAGTCCGCGACCGCTCGCCTCACCCGCGGTCCGGAGATCGACCCGCACCTGCCCACCGCCTGGCGCACGCTCCTGCACGTCATGACCGCGCAGGACCCGGCGGACCGGCCCTCGGCGGCCGAGGCCGCACAGCGACTCCGTGCGCTCGGCCACGACGTCGCTGCTCCGGCCACGCAGCTCCTCCCCGGCGGTCCCGGCACGGTCACGCCGGCTGTGGCG
>NZ_JABXGF010000280.1:0-231 GCF_025407985.1 Curtobacterium sp. C2H10
ATCCTGAACATAAATTTTTTTCTCCTGATCCCGGGAAAAGGCCAGGCTGAGCTGGCTGAGAAAGCCCTCCTCGCGCATTGCCAGCAGCTCATCGCGATAATAGAAATCGGTTTCGGCATGCTGCTCACCGAAGAACAGCCAGTTGCGGCCGCTATCTCCCCGCGCGCGGCGCTCGTGCAGAAAGCCGCGAAACGGCGCAACTCCGGTTCCAGGCCCAACCATTATCATGGG
>NZ_JABXGF010000281.1:0-230 GCF_025407985.1 Curtobacterium sp. C2H10
GTGTAGTGCGCCGTCACCACGATAGCGGTCAGCAGATAGATGCTGAGCAGCGCCGGGCGGCGAAACAGCAGCGGCAGGCTTTTCAGCGAACCGGAGTGCTCGCTTGGCAGCTTCGGCAGCAGCTTGTAGAGACACACCAGCGTGACCAGCGCGCCAAGGCCGATGACCAGGAAGGTGGTGCGCCAGCCGAAATACTGACCAACGATGCGGCCGATGGGAATACCAAAGAC
>NZ_JABXGF010000282.1:0-230 GCF_025407985.1 Curtobacterium sp. C2H10
GCCCCGGGACCGCGAGGCGACCGAATCGCGAAAGCATCGCACGAATCGGACCCGCCACCAGCAAGATCACCGGTTGGCCTTGCATCTCTTGCCGCTGGGCTGCCTCGATCAACGAACGTTGCAGCTTCTCGGCCATGCTCGGCTCCAGCAGAACACCCTCTTCCGAGCCTTGTCCTGCCTTCTGAAGACTATTGAGCAATATCTGTTCCAACCTTGGCTCCAGCGTGATC
>NZ_JABXGF010000283.1:0-230 GCF_025407985.1 Curtobacterium sp. C2H10
TTCACCGCACTGTATGCAGGGGCATGCTCAGGCCATTTCACTTCTCTTTCCTATGGAGGCAGTGTTTGAATCCTTTGTCACTGCCTGGCTGCGCTATCGTTGCCATGCTCACTGGCAGGTGAAGCCGCAATCAAAGTCACATTATCTTGTCCACCAGGGTGAAACGCCCAGATTTCAGCTCCGGCCAGATGTATGGCTTATCCCGCGTAACGGCCCGGAGGCCTCTGCCG
>NZ_JABXGF010000284.1:0-230 GCF_025407985.1 Curtobacterium sp. C2H10
GCCAGTACTGTCCGGCGTGGCCCATGACCCGTTCGGCAAACGCCGGGATCGCCATCGGCGTATCCAGCAGGTGGACGTTATTGGCCGCATCCAGCACCACGTTCTCCACCTGACGGTTAATCGCCGCGCCGTAGATAAACATGCAGCTCGCCACGCCGAACAGGCCGAGGGCCATCGCCCGCGGAATGGTGCGGTGGGCCTGCTTAATCTCCGGTGCCATCGGCGTCACC
>NZ_JABXGF010000285.1:0-230 GCF_025407985.1 Curtobacterium sp. C2H10
ACCCAGCACCGAGCAATATGCGCTGCTTCGCGATTATCTCGACGCGCGCCACCGTTCAGGCGGCATGTCGGACATGACCGTGCCTGACTATGCGATGATGGTTGAAGATACCCATGTCAACACGCAGATCATCGAGTATCGCCGTCGCGGCCCCGACAGTTTTGTCGACCCGAAAGGCGATGGCGAGCTGATCGCCGTGGCACTGACCGGTGTTCGTCCCGGTGATCGTC
>NZ_JABXGF010000286.1:0-229 GCF_025407985.1 Curtobacterium sp. C2H10
GTCATCACCTGCGGGTCGATGCCGAAACGGCGGGCAACCTGCAGCGCTTCCACCGTGGCGGTCAGCCCGGCGGCGGAAACATAGTTATTCAGCGCCTTCGCCGCGTGACCGCTGCCGGCGGCACCGATATGCAGGACGGAACTGCCCATCGCCGACAGCAGCGCCCGGCAGCGGGACAGCACGTCCTCCTCGCCGCCGACCAGAATGGCCAGCTTGCCCTGTTCTGCGC
>NZ_JABXGF010000287.1:0-229 GCF_025407985.1 Curtobacterium sp. C2H10
GTGCTGCACGTGCCCGAGGGCCTCGATCTGGCCAAGGCCGGTCCGCTGTTGTGTGCTGGCGCAACTACTTACTCACCGTTGCGTACATGGAATATCGGCCCCGGTAGTCGGGTAGGCGTCATTGGTATGGGCGGCCTCGGCCACATGGCTATCAAGCTGGCGGCCGCACTTGGCGCAAGCGTCACAGTGCTAAGTCGCTCACCTGGCAAGGAAAAGGACGCGACCGACT
>NZ_JABXGF010000288.1:0-204 GCF_025407985.1 Curtobacterium sp. C2H10
GGGGGGGGGGGGGGGGGGGGGGGGGGGGGGGGGGGGGGGGGGGGGGGGGGGGGGGGGGGGGGGGGGGGGGGGGGGGGCGGGGGGGGGGGGGGGGGGGGGGGGGGGGGGGGGGGGGGGGGGGGGGGGGGGGGCGGGGCGGGGGGGGGGGGGGGGGGGGCGGGGGGGGCGGGGCGGGCCGGGCGCGGGGCGCGGGCCGGCGCGGCG
>NZ_JABXGF010000028.1:0-47297 GCF_025407985.1 Curtobacterium sp. C2H10
CGGCGCCACCCGGGCACGCGAGGTCGCGCGATCTGCCGCTCCCGTCGCGCGCGTGCGGCGTGTCGTGCGACCTCGGCGAGCCGCACGTGGCGTGTTGCGCGACCCCGGCGACCCCGGCGACCCCGGCGGCCCTCGCCGCGCCCTCGGGTCAGGACGTCGGCGCCTCCGCGATGAACTCGTCCCGCGTCACCCGCACCAGCTCGCGCGCCGCAGCCGACGCGGCCCCGCCGTCGCCCGCGACGAGCGCCAGCCCGACGGCCTCGTGCCGTGCCGCCGCATCGCGGGTCCAGTGCGTGATGGTGTCCCGCGACTCCGAGGTGCGGGTCCGCAGCAGCGCCTCGACGGTACCGGCGAAGTGTGCGAAGACGGCGTTGCCGGAACCGGTCAGGAGCGCTCGGTGGAAGCGGACGTCGGCCTCGAGGTAGGCGCGGCTGTCCTCCCGACCGCAGGCGTCGATCATGTCGGTGGCGGCGGCGAGCACCGCTGCGGCACCCGGTGTCCCCGCCGTGAGCGATGCGGCGACGGGCTCGACGCCGAGGCGCAGCTCGAGCAGTTCCCGCTGCTGGGCGAAGTACCAGGGCGAGGCGCCGCGCCACCGGATCACGGTCGGCGCGAGCAGCTCCCACGACACGATGTCGAGCACCAGCGTGCCGACGCGCTGGCGGGGTTCGACGAGCCCGAGCGACTGCAGGACGCGCAGCGCCTCGCGGACGACCGACCTCGACACGCCGAACTCCGCCGCGACGGCCTCGGGCCGCACGACGGTGCCCGGGGCGAGCACGCCGTCGACGATCCGCTGCCCGAGCGTCTCGAGCACCTGGGCGTGCAGTCCGCGGCCGGTCGCCATCGTTCCTCCGTGCAGTACGCGGCACGCACGGCGCGTGACACGGTGTCCATCGAATCGGCAGACTGCCCCGGAGGGCGGGTGCCGCGCGGTGGATCGTCGTATAGTCTGATTAATCAGATTATTGATGGTCGACGCGCAGCACGCCAGACCGTCCTCGACACGAAGGCGACGGAGCCGCGCGGCAGCGGCTCCAGGAAGGGGCACCGATGCCTCACGCTCTCCCGGCCGATCCGGCCACGATCCACGCGGCCGCGACCCACGCGGTCACCGTCCTGGCGGCGGAACCAGCCGGCACCGAAGCCGTCGACCCGTCGGGGCCGGTCGCGCAGCTGATCATCGCGGCGATCATCGGCATCGTCGTGATCATCGCCCTCATCACCTGGCTGAAGGTGCACCCGTTCATCGCGCTGACGATCGGGGCGCTCGGCGTCGGGATCGGCGCGGGTCTCGCTCCGGACAAGGCGGTGACGAGCTTCGGCAACGGCTTCGGTGCGACGATGACGAGCGTCGGCATCCTCGTCGGCCTCGGGTCGATGTTCGGCAAGATGCTCGTCGACTCCGGGGCGGCCGACCGCGTGGTCGACACCCTCGTGCGGAGGTCGTCGAAGGCGGCGCTGCCGTGGACGATGGCCCTGATCGGCGCGCTCATCGGCCTGCCGATGTTCTTCGAGGTCGGCCTCGTCCTGCTCATCCCGATCATCGTCCTGGTGGCGAAGCGCAGCTCCGTCCCGATCATGAAGATCGCCGTGCCCGCCCTCGTCGGCCTCTCCACGATGCACGCGTTCGTGCCGCCGCACCCCGGCCCGCTCGTCGCCATCTCGACGGTCGGTGCGAACCTCGGCACGACGCTCGCGTTCGGCATCGTGCTCGCGATCCCCGTCATCGTCCTCGCCGGCCCGGTGTTCGCCCGCTTCGCGGCGCGCTGGGTCGACATCCCCGCGCCCGACATGTTCGGGTCGCGCGGTTCCGACGCGGGTCCCGTCGGCGACGACCCGGCACACGCGGGTCGGGAGGCGCGGCGCGGCCCCGCCACGCAGGACACCGCATCCCTGCCCCACGGCAAGAGCGACTTCACCCGCGTCATCAGCGAGCCACGCAGCCCGTCCTTCACGGTCGCGCTCGTCGGCATCCTGCTGCCCGTCGTCCTGATGCTCGCGCAGGCCATCCGCGAGGCCACCGTCCCGGACGCCTCGGGCTCGTGGGTCAGCCTGCTCGACTTCCTCGGGTCGCCGATGATCGCGATCGGCATCGCCGCCGTCTACGCGATGATCTTCTTCGCCATCGGCGGCGGCATGGACCGTTCCGCCGTGTCGAAGTCCCTCGAGAGCGCCCTGCCGCCGGTCGCGGGCGTCCTGCTCATCGTCGGCGCCGGCGGTGGCTTCAAGCAGGTGCTCATCGACACCGGGATCGGCGGGGTGATCGCCGACGCCGTGAAGGACTCCGGCATCTCGGTGCTGCTCGTCGCCTGGGTGGTGTCCGCCCTCGTGCGCGTCGCCACCGGGTCGGCCACGGTCGCCACCGTCACGGCCGCGGGCATCATGGCGCCGATCGCGCACGACCTGTCCTCACCGATGACCTCGCTGCTCGTGCTCGCGATCGGCGCCGGGTCGGTCTTCCTGTCGCACGTGAACGACGCCGGGTTCTGGCTCGTGAAGGGGTACCTCAACACCACGGTGGGGCAGACCTTCAAGACGTGGACGATGCTCGAGTGCCTCATCTCGGTGTTCGGCCTCGCCGGGGTCATGCTGGCGGGGGTGTTCATCCATTGAGCGACGACACCGCACTCGACTCCCGCGTCCTCGTCGTGATGGGGGTCTCCGGATCGGGCAAGTCGACCGTCGCCGCGATGGTCGCCGAGCAGCTCGGGTGGGACTTCGCCGAGGGCGACGCCATGCACCCGCAGGCGAACGTCGACAAGATGCACGCCGGCACCCCGCTGACCGACGAGGACCGCTGGCCCTGGCTCGACGTGATCGCGGCGTGGATCCGGTCGCACCTCGACGGTGGCACCCCCGGCGTGGTGACCTGCTCGGCGCTGAAGCGCTCCTACCGCGACGTCCTCCGGGCACCCGGTGTGGTGTTCGTGCACGTCGCCGGCGACGGGTCCCTCATCGAGGACCGGATGTCGAAGCGCTCCGGGCACTTCATGCCGACCTCGCTCCTGCAGTCCCAGCTCGCCACCCTCGAGCCGCCGGAGGACGACGAGGCCCACATCACCGTCGCGGCGGACCGGACCCCGCAGGAGGAGAGCGCCGAGGTCATCGAGCGGCTGGCGCTCCGCCGCTGACCATCGCGGCCGCGGCGGCGGCGAGCTGACGGTTCGACGTCGCCGCGGTCCCGTCCTCGAGCACGGACGTGTCCTCGAGGCCGGTGCGGATCGCGTGCCCGCGGGCGAGGGCACGTCGGCTGACCTGCCACGACGCCGCGCCGATGCCGTGGTGGAGCTGGGGGAGGGTGACACCGGCGGCGTCGAGCATCGACTCCAGCTCGGCGTCGAGCGCGAGGGCGTCGTCGACGTCCTCCACGAGGGGCTCGACGACCACCCGGACGAACCGATCGTGGCGACCGGCCCGGACGAACCGATCGGCGTCGGAGCCACTGAGCAGGCACGCCTCGATGCCGACGCCGCGCCGCGCGAGCACCTCGCTGACGTCGTCGATGCCCGCTTCGCCCTGGTTGGCCGCGACGAGGTCGGGCAGTTCGGTCCACGACGACACGAGGCCGAGGCGTTCCCGCGGGTCCGGCACGATCGCCGCGAACGTCGTGACGTTGACCGGGATGCCCGGACACGTCGCCCGCACCGCGCGCAGCATCCTGCCGACCGGACCGGCGGCGAGCGACTCGTCCCCGTCGTCGTCGAACGCGTGCAGGTGCAGCAGGGTGGCGCCGGCGGCGACGCAGGCCGCGGCGTCCCGGGCGATCTCGTCGGCGGTCCGGGGCATCGCCGGGTGGGTGGTGTCCCCGTTCAGCGCGAGTTGCAGGTCGACCATGGTCCGAGCCTACGGATCACGGGGGAGGCCGGGCGGGTCAGGCCTCGGTGACACGGCCGGCCTCGACGCGCCACTGTCGGTCGAGGCGGACGGTCTCGAGCATGCGGCGGTCGTGCGTGACGAGGAGCAGGGTGCCGTCGTACGAGTCGAGGGCCTGTTCGAGCTGCTCGATCGCGGCGAGGTCGAGGTGGTTCGTGGGCTCGTCGAGCACGAGCACGTTCACCCCGCGGGCCTGCAGGAGCGCGAGCCCGGCGCGTGTCCGCTCACCGGGGGAGAGCGCGTTCGCCGGACGGCCGACGTGGTCCGCCTTCAGCCCGAACTTCGCGAGCAGCGTCCGGACGTCGGCCGTCGTGTACTCGGGCACGATCGCCTCGAACGCGTCGGCCAGCGGCTGGTCACCCGTGAAGGCCGCGCGCGCCTGGTCGATCTCGCCGACCGCGACGCTGGAGCCGAGCGACGCCGTGCCCGTCGTCGGCGCCTGCTTGCCGAGCAGCGCCCGGAGGAGCGTGGACTTGCCGGCACCGTTCGGACCCGTGATGCCGATGCGGTCACCGCCGTCGACCTGCAGGGAGACCGGCCCGAGCGTGAAGTCGCCCTGGGTGAACGTCGCGTCGGACAGGGTCGCGACGACCGCCGAGGACCGGGGCGCGCTGCCGATCGTGAACTCGAGCTGCCACTCCTTGCGCGGCTCCTCGACCTCGTCCAGCCGGGCGATGCGGGACTCCATCTGCCGGACCTTCTGCGCCTGCTTCTCACTCGACTCGGAGGCGGCACGGCGGCGGATCTTGTCGTTGTCGGGACTCTTCCGCATCGCGTTCCGGACGCCCTGGCTCGACCACTCGCGCTGGGTCCGGGCGCGGGAGACGAGGTCGGCCCTGGTGGAGGCGTACTCCTCGTAGGCGTCGCGCTTGTGCTGCCGAGCGATCTCGCGCTCCTCGAGGTAGGAGTCGTAGCCGCCGCCGAAGAGCCGGTTGGTGGACTGCGCGAGGTCGAGCTCGAGGACGGCGGTCACCGAGCGCGCCAGGAACTCGCGGTCGTGGCTGACGAGCACGGCACCGCCGCGGAGGCCCCGGACGAAGCCCTCCAGTCGGTCGAGGCCGTCCAGGTCGAGGTCGTTCGTCGGCTCGTCGAGCAGCACGATGTCGAACCGCGAGAGCAGCAGTGCGGCGAGCCCGACGCGGGCCGCCTGCCCGCCGGACAACGCGGTCATGAGCGACTCCGGCCCGACGCCGTCCTCCTCGGACCCGACGGCCAGGCCGAGGTCGGCGAGCACGACGGGGATGCGGTCGTCGAGGTCGGCCGCGCCTGCCGCGAGCCAGCGGTCGAGCGCCGCCGAGTAGGCGTCCGCCGCGGCGTCACCGGCGTCGGGGTCGCCGAGCGCAGCGGCTGCGGCGTCCATCGTCGCGGTGGCCTCGGCGCACCCGGTCCGCCGGGCGATGTACGCGGCGACGGTCTCACCCGCGAGGCGTTCGTGCTCCTGCGGCAGGAAGCCGACGAACGCGTCCGTCGGTGCGAGCGACACGGTGCCGGCCAGCGGCTCGTCCACCCCGGCGAGGAGTCGGAGCAGGGTCGACTTGCCGGCGCCGTTCACCCCCACGACGCCGATGACGTCCCCCGGGGCGACGGTGAGGTCGAGGGAGTCGAAGAGCGTGCGTGCGGCGTACCCGCCGGAGAGTCCCTTGGCGACGAGCGTGGCGGTCATGCCCCAATCGTCCCATCCCCGCGGCGGACCATCGACCGGAGCGGGGCCGGGTCAGCGGTGTCGCGTCAGTCGAGCGTGATCGTCCGACCGAACCGACGGGTGACCGGCGGGGCGGCGACGACGGCGGCGAGGGCGTTCGCCGCGCCCTCCGGCGTGCCGCGCCAGGCGACGTAGGCGTCGTGGGCCTCAGGCGTCGTCCAGCGCTCGACGACGACGACCCGTGACGGGTCGGTGTCGTCGACGAGGACCTCGAGCGACTCGTTGCCGGCGAACGCGCCGGTCTGGGCGAGGGTCTCGCGGATCGCGGCCTCGGTGGTCTCGGTGGGGAGGTCGCTCCGGAGCTGGACCTCGAGCAGGACGGTCATCGACATGGTGCACCTTTCGTCGTCGTTGCCGGATGCAACCGCACCCGGCAGCGGGGTGTTCCGGACTCGCCGTCGACCGGTGCGGCGGGGTGGAACCGATCCGGGTGTCCCGGACACTGCAGGGTATGGACAGCGGGGACTGGGCGATGGCGCTCGAGGGTGACGGCGAGGCGTTCGGGCGGGTGTTCGACCGGCACCGCCACCGGGTGCAGCGACACTGCATGCGGCTCGTGCCGGTCGACACGGACGCGGCCGACTCGGTCGCGATCGTGTTCCTCGAGGCCTGGCGGAACCGGGCTCGGGTCCGCCTCGTCGACGGGTCGCTCCTGCCGTGGCTGCTCGTCACGGCCACGAACGTCGCCCGCAACCAGACCCGTGCGGCCCGGCGGTACCGGGCCGCGCTCGACCGGTTGCCGCCACCCGAACCCGTCCCCGACCACGCGGACCGGGACGATGACGGGGACGCCGTCCGGGCGCTCCGGCAGCTCGGGCACCGCGACCAGGAGATCATCACGCTGTCGGTCCTCGAGGGCTACAGCGAGCGGGAGATCGCCGCCGCACTCGGCATCGCGCCGGGAACGGTGAAGTCGCGCCTCTCCCGCGCACGGACCCGCCTCGCCGCGGCACTGACCGCGAGCGGGCCCACGACCCAGCCGGCCGTCGAACCGAACGGAGCACGATCATGAGCACCTCCACGAACAGGGACACCGACGACCGCGACCGGGCGCTGCGGGCGTTGCTCGTCGACACGGTCGAACACACACCTCGGCGGCGTCGACGGTGGCGGGCGGCGACGATCGCGGGAGCGGTGGTGTGCGTCCTCGGTGGCGCCGCCGCCGGTGGTGCGATCACCGCGGCGGCGAGTCCGGACCCGGCCGCCCTCGAGGCCCAGAGCCAGGCCGCGACGGTGGTCGGAGGGTCGGGCGCGACGTACCTGCGGGTCGTCGGCAGCCCGGTCGGGCGGGTCGGGTCGTCGGACGAGACGATCTCGGTCGGACGCGCTCCCGCCCGTGCCGACACGTTCACCTGGGTCGCCACGTGTCGCACCGGGAGCGGCGAGATCACCGAGCGCGGGTCCGGGGTCGACGGGGGCAAGGCGTCGTGCGCCGCCGGGTCGCACGTCACGGGCTCGTACGCGGCGTCGGAGATCGCCGGGCACCGGATCCGGCTCAGCGTGGACGGGGACCTGGGATGGACGCTGTCGTACGGCTGGCTGCGCACACCCCCGATGCCCGCGGCGAGCGCGGCGCAGGACCAGGCGACCGAGGACGGCGTCGTCACCCGGAGCGAGTACCTCGCGGCCTTCGACCGACTGCAGGGGTGCATGACCGCACGGGGAGAGTCGCTGGGCCGGATCCCGAGGTCGTCGTTGTTCGTGGCGCCGACGGCCCACGACGCCTACGTGCTCGACTGGTGCAGCGCATCGGAGTGGTCCGCGGTCGACACGCTCTGGCAGAACGAGCACCCCGCCCCGTCGTCGGACGACGACTCGTGGGGATGGCAGCCGTACGACCCCGCGGCCGATCCGGAGTACGCCGGCTGAGTCAGTCGAGGACGCGGAAGCGGACCGCGTCGCCCGGTCGGAGCTGGGCGGCGCGGTCGACCGACGCGGGGGTGAGCACCGCGACGACGGGGTAGCCGGCCGTGACGGGGTGGTCGGCGAGGAACAGGACGGGGTGCCCCGCCGGCGGGACCTGCAGCGACCCGGTCTCGGCGCCCTCGCTCGGCAGCTCGCGGGTCACGGCGCGGACGAGCGGCCGGGCAGCGGTGGTCCGCACGCCGACCCGGTCGCTGTCGGGGGTGACGTGGTGGACCTGGCCGGCCAGGACCGTCCGCCACTCCGGGGTGAACCAGTCGTCGCGGGGTCCGGCGGTGACGTCGAGCACGGCCGACCAGCGCGGCGGGGCGACGGCGTCGACGAGCGGCCAGGCATCCGCGGCGTCCCCGATCGGCAGGACGTCCCCGACCGTGACGGGAGGCGGACCGAGGCGCGCGAGGGAGTCCCACGAGCGGCTGCCGAGCACGGGTTCGACGGCGAGGCCTCCGCGGACCGCCAGGTACGTGCGCAGTCCCGCGGTGGCAGTACCCACCCGGAGCACGTCGCCCGGTGCGAGCGTGACGACCTCGAAGCAGGCCGCGCCGCGGACCCGGCCGTCCGCGGACTCGACCGTCACCGGGCAGGGTGCGCCGGTCAGGGACGCGACCACGTGCGCGTCCGAGCGGAGCGTGACGGAGCCGAGCAGCGCCTCCAGGACCGCCGCGTCGGGACGGTTGCCGACCAGCCGGTTGGCGAGTGCGGCTGCCCCGCGGTCGGCCGCACCCGCGGCGCCGAGGCCCGTGTCGCTGAACCCGGGCCGGCCGAGGTCCTGCGTCGACGTGCCGGGGCCGACCTGCAGGACGGTGAGGGTGCTCATGCGCGGCCGGCGTCGACGAACCGGATCCGGGTGCCGGCCGGCGCGAGCGCGGGCGGGTCGCGGTCGAGCGACCACATCGCCACGTCGCTGCGGCCGATGAGCTGCCAGCCGCCGGGCGACGCGCGCGGGTAGACGGCGCTGAACTCGCCGGCGAGGGCGACGCTGCCGGCGGGCACGGACGTGCGGGCGCTGGTGCGTCGGGGCAGGTCGAGCGACGGGGCGGAGCCGGTGAGGTAGCTGAAGCCGGGTGCGAAGCCGCAGAACGCGCTCGTCCAGGTCTGGCCGGTGTGCCAGGCGACGAGCTGGGCGGCTGTGGTGCCGACCAGTGCGGCGACGGTCTCGAGGTCCTCGCCGTCGTAGGTGACGGGGATCGTGGTCACCTCGGGGACGTCGGCTCGGGTGGGCACGACGGGTTCGACGGCCTGGAGGCGCGGTGCGAGTCGCGTGGGATCGGTGCGTTCCGGGTCGAAGCGGACGAGCAGCGTGCGGGCTCCGGACACGAGTTCGGTCACGCCCGGCACGGGTTCCGCCTCGAGTCCGGCGCGGAACGCGGTGACCTCGGCGAGCGTGCCGAAGGTCACGAGCACCGCGCGGGTACCCGCAGGACGCACGTCGAGGGCGGGGCCGGCGTGCTCGACCGGCGCGCTCACGGTGTGGGGGCGAACGGGGTGGTCGCGACCCCGTGCCGGTCGAGGAGCGCACGGATCGCCCGGGCCATCGCGACGGCGTCGGGGGAGTCGCCGTGCACGCACACCGAGTCCGCCCGGACCGGGACGACCGAGCCGTCCACCGCGGTCACGGTGCCGTCGGTGACCATCCGGAGGACCCGGTCTGCGACCGCTGTCGGGTCGTGCAGGACGGCGCCCGGACGGCTGCGCGGGACGAGGGACCCGTCGGGTTCGTACGCCCGGTCGGCGAAGACCTCGGACACGGCGCGGAGCCCGTGGGCGGTCGCTGCGCGGAGGAGCTCCGAGTCCGGCAGCGCGAGGACCGCGAGCGACGGGTCCACGTCGGCCGTGGCGCGGACGACGACCTCGGCCTGGACCGGGTCGGCGCAGGCGGTGTTGTACAGGGCGCCGTGGGGCTTCACGTACGTCACCGCGGTGCCGGCGACCCGGGCCGTGGCGAGCAGGGCGCCGAGCTGGTGGACGACGTCGGCGTAGAGCGCCTCGGGTGTGACCTCGACCGCGCGACGACCGAACCCGACGAGGTCGCGGTAGGCGACGTGCGCCCCGACCGCGACGCCCCGTTCGGCGGCGAGGCGGCAGGTGTCGAGCATGATCGCGGGGTCGCCGGCGTGGAATCCGCAGGCGACGTTCGCCGACGAGACCACGTCGAGCATCGCCCGGTCGTCGCCCATCGTCCAGGCGCCGAAGCCCTCGCCGAGGTCGCTGTTGAGGTCGATGGTCGTCACGCTGTCAACCTACCGGCGGGGTCCGTCACGAACGGTGGACCACCACCGGGCAGGACGCGTGCTGTGCGCACTCCTGGGTGACCGAGCCGACGAGCAGCCCGCGGAACCCACCGAGGCCACGACTGCCGAGCACGAGGAGTGCGGCGTCGCGGCTCGCGTCGAGCAGGACCTCGGCGGGGCGGCCCTCGACGAGGTCGGACGTGACGTCGACGTCGTCGTCGATGAGGTCCTCGGCGGCCTCGAGCGCGGGGGAGGCGGTCGCGAGGGCGTCCTGCTCGGGGGACCAGTGGTCGAACGGGGGTTCGTCGCGGTTGAGGGCCTCCGGCCACTGCCACGTCGTGATCGTCCGGACGGGGAGCCCGAGGCCGCGGGCCAGGGTGATCGCGAACCGCAGGGCGCGCCCGGACTCGGGGGAGCCGTCGACGCCCACCACGACGGCCCCGCCGGCACCGGGCGCACCGCCGTCGTCCGTCCCGGTCGCCGCTCGCCCCCGGTCCACGAGCACGGGGCACGTCGCGTGCTGGATGCAGGCAGCGCTCACCGAACCGAGCAGCAACCCCCGGAACCCCCCGCGTCCGCGGCTGCCGACGACGAGCAGCCCGGCGTCGGACGCGGCGTCGAGGAGCACCTCCGGCGTACCGCCCTCCGCCGAGCGGGTCGTGACCTCGACGGGGAGCGGGCCGTGTCGCTCGACGAGGTCGACGGCCTGCTGCCGGATCTCCTCGGCGTCGTGCAGCGGTGACCAGCTGTTCGCGACCGGCAGGGTGCTCCAGGTGATCGGCCACCGCCAGGACGTCACGACCTCGACCGGGCTGCCGAGTCGTGCGGCGAGGCCGAGGCTGCGCTCGAGCGCGGCGTCGGCCGGCTCCGATCCGTCGTACCCGACGACGATGCGTCCGATGGCTGCTGTGCTCATGTGCCCGTGCTCCCTGTGTTCCCGGTGTTCTCGGTGTTCCTCGTGCCGGGGATGTTCCCCCACGTGAAGGCGATGACGAGCTGGACGATGCCGGAGACGATGAGGACGCCGCCGACCACCGCGACGACGAACACCGCGCCGAGTGCCGGCAGCGTGATGAGGACGAGTCCGCTCACGAAGCTCAGTGCGGCCGCGACGACCGTGAGCGCTCGGTGGCCGGTGTCCGGCGCGTAGAGCAGGGTGATGCCCTCGAGCAGCCACGCGAACCCGATGGCGAAGGCCAGCCACCGAGCGCCGACGGGCGGGTGCACGATGGCGAAGACGCCCGCCACGACGACGAGCACGCCGACGACGACGAGCGCGACGCGTCGCCAGACCGGCGCCCCGCCCGGGACGGCGCGCACGAGGAGCGTTCCCCCGGCGACGACCAGGTAGATGCCGAACACCCAGACCACGGCGACGAGCGTCGCGTGCGGGAGCAGCAAGGCCGCGATCCCCGCTGCGAGCGCGACGGCTCCGAGGACCGCGACGGCAGTCCGCAACCGTCGGTGCGGAGCACGGTTTCCTGACATGGCGTCCACGGCGTCCACCGACCTTCCCTGCAAGGTGCTTCCTGGCCTACACCCCTCGACGGTGTGCCGGTCCGGGAACCGGCGACCGCGATCCGTCCCGGTACGGTCGAGGGCACGACCGACGACCACGACTGCGACTTCTGCGCCGCCCTCGCGGCCGACTCCTTCGAGGTCGTCGTCCGCGGCGACCTCGCCGCGCTCGACACCCGCGAGGTCACCGAGCTCGCCCTCGTCGCCCAGCGCGCCGACCGTGCACTGCGCCAGGTGCTCGGCGCGGCCGTCGAGGGGACGAACCTGGTGATGTCGAACGGCTCCGTGGCCGACCAGGGCGTCCCCCACGCACACCTGCACGTCATCCCGCGCGCCTCCGGGGACGGGTACGAGTTCCGCGAGGACACGAGTCGGTACCCGGTGGCGCCGCTCGACCCCGCCGACCGCGCGGCGATCGCGGCACACATGCGCGACGGCTGAGTCGCACGCGGCCGCCCCGGCAGGCTGTCGCTCGCGGCGGCCCCGTATCCTGCGACGGTGGAAACGACACAGCCGTCCGGCACGACCAAGCGTCGCGTGGAACTCGAGATCACCCGCCCGATGCTCACCTGGTTCGCCCGACCGACCGTGACGATCGACGGCGTCGGGCACCCGGCGCAGTGGGGGACCGGCACGTGGGCGGTCCCGGACGACGGCGGCACGGAGATCGGCGTCTACCTCTACAACCGCGTGTGGCGGTTCGGCGCAGCCACCAGGACCGTGACCGCGACCGACGTGTCGCTCGTGTACCGCGCCGGACCGCTGCCGGTCGGCGCCGGTCGGATGGCCCCCGCCTGAGCATGGCGGGCATCACCTACCCGAGGCCCCTGGTCGCCGGCGGGCGCGTCGAGGTCCCCGCGCCGTCGATGGGCGTCCCCGAGCACCTGCACGGCCGACTGCAGGACGGCGCGGACGCCCTGACGGCACGCGGACTCAGCGTGCACGTGCGGCCGCACGCCACCACCCCGGGGCTCGTCCCGGCCAGCGTCGCCGAACGCGTCGCCGACCTGCACGACGCGTTCCGGGACGCCGACGTCGTCCTCCCGCCGTGGGGTGGTGAGCTCGCGATCGAACTCGTCGGGTCGGTCGACTGGCACGCCCTCGCCGCCTCGCGCGGCTGGTTCGCCGGCTGGTCGGACATCTCGACCCTGCTCCTCCCGCTCACGACGCTGACGGGCCTCGCGACCCTGCACGGTGCGAACCTGATGGACGAGCCGTACGAGCTCCCCGCCGAGTTCGCCCGCTGGACCGACGTCGCAGCGCTCCCACCGGGCGGCACGGTCGAGCAGCACAGTGCCCCGCGTCGTCGCAGCCGCCCGTGGGGCGCCTGGGCCGACGAGGTCCTCGACCGCGACGGCGCCTACGACACCCCGACCCGCTGGCGCGCCCTCGACGGCGCGTCCGAGGTCGCGATCCGCGGACGGCTCATCGGCGGGTGCCTCGAGACCGTGTCACTGCTCGCCGGCACCCCCTACGGCGACGTCCCCGGCTTCGCCCGGCGGGACGCGCCGGAGGGCACGATCGTGTACCTCGAGGTCGCGGAGTCGAACGCGGTCACCGCGCTGCGGATGCTCACGTCGCTGCGGCTCGCCGGCTGGTTCGACGACGCGAACGGCGTCCTCATCGGGCGCACCGAGGGAGCGGCGGTGCCCCAGCTGGACCAGGACGAGGCCGTCCGGCACGCACTCGGCGACCTCGGCATCCCCGTGGTGCTCGACTTCGACACCGGCCACCAGCCGCCGCAGATGCCGCTGGTGAACGGCGCGCTCGCCGACGTCGTGCTCGACGGACCGGTCGGCAGCATCACCCAGCGCTTGGTCTGACGGACGGGAGGCGCGGTGCGGGCCCGACCCGCGCCTCCCGCCCGATGGTGCGTACGCCGACCGGACGACCGGAGCGCCGTGCGCTCCGCGACCCTCGACCGGTAGCACGCCCGGAGGTAGGCTGACGTCGGCTCCGGTGGCCAGCCCCTGCATCCGGTGAACACCGACGAACGATCCTCTTCCGGTCGATCTCGATCCTTCCGCGATCCCTGGCAACGCAGGAACCAGGCCCCATCGCGCGATTGGAACATCGTGATCACGATCGAAGAAGCCAAGCGACTCGCCCGCGAGCTCAGCACCGGTACCGACATCTCGCACTCGAAGGTGCTCGAAGCGGCCGCCCACGCAGCAGGCCTCCGTGACTGGAACACCCTGGCCGCGTTGCACCACCGGCAGGACTCGGAGAAGCACACCGCGCCGAGGGTCATCCCGGTGTTGCGCGTGTTCGACCACGCGGTCGCCCGAGCCTTCTACTGCGACTACCTCGGGTTCGAGTGGGAATGGCAACACCGCTTCGAACCGGACCTGCCCGTGTACGCGCAGGTGTCGCTCGACGGCAAGGTGCTGCACCTGACCGAGCACCACGGTGACGCCACACCGGGAGGGGCCGTCATGCTCGTCGTGGACGACGTCGCCGCCTACCGGGACGTCCTGCTCGCGCAGCGGCACCCGCGGTCCCGGCCCGGCCTGGACTCCGACGATTGGGGACGGACGATGCTCGTCATCGACCCGTTCGGCAACCGGCTCCAGTTCTGGGAACCGAACGCGTCGTCGCGGAGCTGAGCTGGACCAGGACGAGGCCGTGCTCGACGGACCGGGCGGCAGCATCGCCCAGCGGCTGGTCTGACGGACGGGAGGCGCGGTGCGGGCCCGACCCGCGCCTCCCGTCCGACGGTGCGCACGTCCTCACCGCGGGCGCGGCTCGAGCGTCACCCACTCCTCGTCGCGGACGTAGCCGAGGGCGGCGTTCGCCGCCGCGATCGCGGTGTTCTCCGCGGAACCGCCGGTGCGGAACCGGGTGGTGCCCGCGTCCGCCAACGCGAGCACCGACGCAGCCTTGACCGCCTGTCCGAGCCCGCGGCCGCGCAGGCCGGGGTGCACGACCGTGAAGTGGGTCTCGGCGTGGGGCCCGTCCGTGTCGACGAACGTCATCGCGACGAGTTCGCCGTCCGACGTGACCGTGCCGAACGCGGGCCGCGCCGATGAGGGGGTCGCTGCCCCGCGGTCGAGCGGTTCGTGCTGGGTCGCGACGCCGCCGGGGTAGTCGTGGGCCGTCAGCGCGTCGAGCCGCAGGACCGCGTCGACGTCGTCGGGACCGAGCGGCCGCGTCGCACCGATGTCGGCGGTGCGGTCCACGAGCGCCTGCAGTCGCTGCCGGTCGATCCGGTCGGCGTCGAGCTGGGCGCCGAACGACCGGGCGGTGACGCTCCACCCCTGCGCTTCGAGTTCCGCGACCTCGGGCGCGTCCGCTGGCAACACTCTCGTTTCCCCCACGGCTCCGATCCTCGCACGGCCGCTCCGGGAGTGGTCGGTCGAACGCCGGTCCGCGATGACGCCCCTGGTGCAGCCGACTCCGTCGTGGGAGCTTGGGACGATGCACCACAAGGACGTGACCCTGACCTGGCGCTCGAGCATCGGCGACGACGAGCTCGTGGACCTCACCGCGGCACACGGAGGGACGCCCGAGCCCGGTTGGTGGGATCGGGTCCGCCCGCACTCGCTCGGCTGGGTCGCAGCCCGGGACACGCACGGGGCCCTGGTCGGATTCGTGAACGTCGCGTGGGACGGTGCGGACCACGCGTTCCTCATCGACACGAAGACGCATCCGTCTCGTCAGCACCAGGGCCTCGGGACCACGGTCGTCCGCTTCGCGGTGGAAGCGGTCCGCGCTGCCGGCTGCGAGTGGTTGTTCGTCGACTACGGCGAGGACATGGTGCCGTTCTACGAGGGGGCCTGCGGCTTCCTCCCGACGCGCGCTGGACTCGTGCACCTGCGCTGATCCGGTGTCTCGGTCGTCTTGTGAAGTGCTCGTGGTGGGGCGTCATGGTCATCGCACTCGACAGCTGACTGCTCGGACGACCGACCTGGCTCGGTGGGAACTCCTCCGAAGAGGCGTTCCTTCAACCACGAAGGATGTGCACGAGCAGCGTCACTGCCACCGCCACAAACCGCACCCGATGAACCTCGACAACTCCGGGGTGAACTGACCTCCCCAGAACTCGCCTTGCACTTTCCGAGAGAACCGTGCGATCGGCTCGGGGAAGGTGAGCAGAACACTGCCCCAAGCAAGGCAGACCACGGCCGCCAGCCCGATCCAGAGAGCACCCACCAGGCCAACGCTACCCGCTGCGTCGTCGCGCAAGCGGATCGGTCGTCGAAAGTGCTGGAGTCAGCTGCTCGGCGGACCGCTACCGCTCGCCCGCGTGGCGAGCACGGAGCGCGACGACGGTCACGACGACCGCCGGTTCGCACAGATGCCCGCCGACAGGACCCAGAACGACTGCTCGCTGAGCGGCTGTAGGCTCCACGCGAGCCCGTCCAAGGCGCATCTACCCGGTACGGGTGCGTCCTGCCCGCAGCACGGCGAGGGTGGCTGCCCGTTCGAGCCGGGCCGGGTGCGTAGGCCTCACTTCGCTGCGGGCGATGTCGGAGGTCACCAGCAGCGTGGTCGCCGACCCGCGCGCCAGCGGACGGGGCAGCGATTGGTCGCCGACAGGCGTGGACGGCCTCGACCGATGATCCCGCTGTGGTTGACCTTCGGTAGCCGTTCGGCAGCCGGACGCCTCCACGCGGTACGTTGCGGTCGTGCAGGTCGTCGAAGGCGTTTGTGTTCGGTGGAGTGACGACGACGGCTGGGGCGCCCTCCGTTCGGAAGCGCTCGAGTCTGACGTCTTCGTGCACTTCTCCGTCCTGGATGGTCCCGGCTTCCTCTCGCTGCGGACCGGCCAGGCCGTGCGGTTCGCGGTGGAGCCCTACCCTGCCGGACAGGACGGATACTTCTTCCGAGCGCACAGCGTCACGGGCATCTGATCACTGACCGATGGTCGAAGGGACGGCCGTGCGCGAACCGAGCGGCCCCCGTTCACGGTGCTGTGCGGACGGTCGAGCGCCGCTAGTGTTCGGGGACATCGACGTGAGGGAGGGCGCGCATGGCGAGTACGGATGTGGTGACGGGCACGATCGACCCACGGTGGGCGAGGGTCCGTCCACTGGTGTTCCGGACGATCATCGGTGCCGTCGTCGCTGCCGGCCTGGTCGGCATCGTCGCGGTGCTCCTCGGAGACTTCGGCCGGGTCGCGGTGCAACTCCTGCTGACCGTCGTCGTGGTCGTCGTGTTCGCGCTCCTGTCCTGGTACGACGCGGACGTGTCGTCGCGGCGGTCCGGGAGGTTCGCTTTCGCGAGCATCGTCGTCTCGCTGTACTTGCTCGTGACCGGCTTGGCCAAGGTCTGGATCGTGCCGGTCGACCCGCTCGGCGGGGACGGGATCTGGCTCGTCGGCGAACGGTTCATGCAGTGGATCGGCATCGTGTTCGTCGCACGCTTCGCGCTGCTGCACGTGCACCTGCTCATCGTCATCCACCGGCGGTACCCGACCCCGCTGCTGCAGCTCGTCGCGAAGGCGACCGTCGGGGTGATCGCGCTCCTCGCCCTGCTGCTGTCGGTGCCCCTCCTCGCTCCCGACCTCGACCTCGCCAGCGGGTTCTGGCGACTGGTGTGGGTCGTGGTCATCCTCGACCTGCTCGGAACCGTCGTCGTGCCGCTGAGCAACGCGCTGTTCCGACCGCGTGACCACGACCGCGGGGGCCAGGGTGGGTCCTCCGAGCCGTCCGCAGCCGTGTGGCCACGACCGTCCTCGACGCCGGAAGGTGTGGCCTCCACCACGCCACCGGTGGTGGAGTCCACGGGGGTGTCGGGCTCGGAGAAGCACGCTGCAGCCGTTCCGCCCATCGGCGAGTGGACGAGCGTGCCCGGACCTGCCGTCCCTCCAGCGGCATCCGGGCGGCTCGTCGACCACGAGGTGCCTCCGGCTGAGGCAGCCCGGTCGGCCCGAGCGGACGGCGCTTCGACGACCCAGGAAACGGCGCTGACGGTCACGGGCAGCGACGGTCTGCTCTACGAACGTCGACCGGATGGTGCCCGCGCGCTCGCGTGGCCGCGCTACGTCGACGGGACGCCGGTGCCGGCGGCGCCGGACGGCTCCCCGGACTTCAGCGGCGTTGCTCGCCCCTGATCGGCCGGCTCCACACCAGGCGGCGAGACGCTCTCGGTGGAGCGCGAGCAGCCGACGGGTCAGACCTCTCCGAGCACCTTGCGCCAGACGGCCGTCAGCGTGGCGTACTCGTCATCCGAGACGAGGTCGCGTACCCCGCTCGCGAGCACCGCGGATCGGACTGCTTCCTCGGCGCCCGCACGATCCCGGAGGTGCGCCTCCGAGTGTCGCACCGCGCGTCCAGCCTCCTGCGCGGCCTCGATCTCCTCGACGCGTCCCGCTGCGCCAGCGGCCTCGAGCGCGTGCTGCCAAGCGGCCACGAGGTCGGCGTTCGTGACCATCCGCCCGTCAGCGCCTCCCTGGATCGCGAGGGAGGCACTCGGTTCCGGCAGCAGGATCGCCTCGTCGGCTTTCCACGCGATGTCGAGCGACTCTGCCTCGTCGGCGGTGATCTGCCCGGCTCGGTCGATCATTGCCTGCAGTCCGGCATCGCTGATGTCGTTCGTCACGGTGTCCTCTCCGACCGCCGCGCTCGCGTGGTCCGATCCATCTTGCTGGCCGTCCGCGTCTCGCGCTCAGCCGCCACCCAGAGGAGTGCGGGCGGACGACCGGTCGGCCCGCAGCTGCGGGCTCCATCCGCATCACAATGGGAGGGTGGACACCACCATGGTCGACGACGCCTGGCTCAACGCGGTGATGCGGAGCATCGGTGGAACGCCCACACGTCTCGAACCGCTCCCGGGCGGCACGGTCAACCACACGTTCCGCGTCGAACGCGCAGGAGGCAACCCCGTCGTTCTGCGGTACCCGGTCGATCCGCTCCGTGCCGATGAGTTCCCAGTCGAGGCCTGGGCGGCGGACGCTGCCGCCCGAACGGGCATCGCCACTGCGGAACCCCTCGCTCACGGAGTGGAGGGTGGGGTTCCGTTCTCGTTGTCGACCTACGTCGCCCCTGACGACCGCGCGGTCCTGCGGCCGTGGTCGTGGCTCGGCGCCTACGCCCGCACGGTCGCTAGGGTGCCCCTGCACGACGCCCCACTGTCCCTCTACTCCCGATTCGGGAAGGACCTCGACACCGCGTGGGCCGCGCACCTCGACTACAACCGCACTTCCCTCGGGCCGGATGATGTGCTCTTCGAAGACGGCGCCTACGAGCAACGAGCAGTCGTCGATCGCATGTTCGCCCACCTGGCCAGCGGGACCTACGAACACGGCCTGGCACACGGCGACCTCGCGCCCCGCAACCTCATCTCACGCGGCCCGGAGACACCGCCCGTCCTGATCGACTGGGGCGGCGCCGAGACCGGACCAACGCCTTGGACCGACGCTCGGCGGGTCTTCGAGTGGTGCTTCATCGACGAATCGGTCGATCGGCAGGACTACGACGACTTCGTGGAAGCCGCCGGTCTCGGCTCGGACCGGGCGCGGGATGAACTCGCGATGACGACCGCTCTGCACCTCGTCGACGTCACCCGCTGGGCGCTCGACAACCGTGCGGATCTGTACGCCGGGTACGTCCAGCGCTGCCGCGACGGCCTCGATGTGATCCAGGAGCTCATCCGGTAGCCGATCCGTCAGGGACCGGGCGCGAATTCCACTCGGTCGTGTCGCTCGGCGGCGTAGTGCCGGCCGGGGTACCTGAGCCCGCCGAAGTACATGTTCGTGTGGGCGATGATCTGCTCCCCACTGATGCGGACACCGTCGTGCTCTGCGTCCGTCGTCGTGTGTGCGTCGGACACGAGCGTCACGTCGAAGCCGCGCGCGGCCGCGGCCTGGGTCGTCGTCCGGATGCAGTAGTCGCTCTGCGCACCCGCGACGACGAGATGCCGCACGCCCAAGCGATCCAGGACCTCGTCGAGGTCCGTGTCCGAGAACGAGTCCCGGTACGCCTTCTTCACCAGTGGCTCGTTCGATCGCCGCTCCAGCGGCGCCGCCAGTTGCCAGTCTGCGGACCCCTCCGCGAAGTCGTCGTGATCCTGCACCCACACGACAGGCACATCGCTTGCTCGGGCACGATCAACGAGTCGGGCGGTCCGCGCGAGCACACCCTCCGCGTCGAAACAGTTCCTCATCACGCCCCGCTGCAGATCGATGACAAGAAGCGCATTCATGGTCGGCATGACCAGCATCCTGTCACCCATGTGCGATCCGGATGACTGGTCGGACAAGCGTCGGGCCCTGAGCAAGGTCTCGACATCTGATCGGCAACCGGTCGCCGCCACAGGCGCGTGGCTTCAGTACTCGAGCCGGGGCCACTCCTGCAATCGCGGGAAGCGCGGGCGCGGAGGCATCGACTCGTCGTCGTCCAAGATGCGGAGCTCGGTGATCACCGTGACCTGATCCACTCCGTACGAGCGGTAGGCGACTCCGTCACGTTCGTCGATGACAAGCGTCGTGCGTTGTGCGGGGTCGAGCTCGTGCTCGAACGTGAAGAGCAGCCAATGACCCCTGACGCGCTGGACGAGCACCGGGGCGTAGCTCGCGGGTGAGCCCCAGAGGAGGAGCAACTCAGGGGTGAGCAGGCGGACGGGAGAGGCAACCGTGCCGCTGCGAGCGAAGCTGACTTCCGAAGACCCGTCAACGGTGTGGAGGACGCCGTCCTGGTAGCGGTCGCGGTGCGCATACCCCTGCTGGTCGAACGTCCAGCTCTTGTTCCGCTCGTCGACGACGGTTTGAAACTGCGAGGGGCCTTTACGCCCGTCGCGTCGCGTGGTCACGCCTCGCGCCAGTCGACGTCCCGGGAGCCGGAGCGCAGCAACCTCAGCTCGGACGGTGGGGACGTCCGCCTCGGTCAGTACGGTATCGAGACGCACCCGACCAGTGTGGCCGATCCTCGTGGCTCTGACCACAGAGGGGCACGTAAGCCGATCCGCTACCGGCCACCTCCGGATAGCTTCACCAACACGACGACTCTTGGGCGATCAGGTCGACGCCTCCCGCTATGGACGTTGGTGCTCGTAGGGGTCGTTCTCCTGGGTGTCGCTGCGCTCCTGTTGTTCCGCGTCGACTCGATGATCGTGTTCCTGGCGATCTCTCCACTCACGATCAGTGGGCTGTACACGCTTGACTACGCTGGCGGCGAGTGGCGACAGCGAAGCGACGAACGGGACGTTCGATAGCCGATCGTTCAACGAGACGTCGGTGCCCCCGTTCCACGGGTCCATGACCGGTCCTCTCTGTCGGACCAGCGCTGCCGATGGCAAAGCGTTAGTTGCTCACAAGCTGTACAACGAGCGAGGTCGCCGCGAGAGCGAGGACGATCCCGAACACGACCCAGGTCCCCGGAGTGATGGGCTTCCGGGCTTTTCCCTCAACTCGATCACGAGCGGCATTGCCCCATCGAGTGGCGCGCACGACGATGAGCGCGAAACAAACCACCACCGCCAGGATCCCGAGAGCAACCGTCATCGGGCGACATTCGCGGTCGTTGCGACGCACGCGCGAGACAGTCGTGTTTGACGCTGAGTCATCGGAGACAATGCAAGCTTCGATCGGGGCACCGTTCCTACGCTACCGAGCAAGGCCGGGAGCAGTCGCGCACATCGCGCCCCGTTAGCCGATCCTCTCCCGCACGCGTGTTCGGTAGGCGGGGCGGGGCGTTCTGGTGATGAGTGTCACGCTGAGTTGCGCTACTCCGACCGGATTCGCATTCGAGGAACGCTGCGGTGTGGAGAAGCGAGAGCCCCAGCACCGATGGGTGTTGGGGCTCTCGTTGTCTCAACGGCGTGCTGACGTCTGCCGCTTGCGTCGAGCGATCAGGGCGTCCCCGGCGATGAGGGCGAGTGCCGAGGCGGCTCCGAGGATGGCGAGCAACCACCAACTGATGTCGGCGAGGAAACCGATCAAGCCGAGGATGATGATCGGGATCGGGATGAACTTCAGCAACATCGGTTGCACCTCAACTGCAGTTGTTCCGGGCGGTCTTCACGAAGGCCGTGCGTCGAAGTGCGTGTGTTCTCGTGTTCACGTTCGATTCCCTCATCGGTACGACGCGGCGCGCCGGTCGGAGCTTGACAGCTGCGCGAGATCCCGCGCATCCACCGAGAGGGGGAGCTGCTCCACCGGTCGGCCAGCCCGCGGTCCGCCTGGGCAGGTGGGCGTCTGACACTCGCCGTGACCAGCCACGGGCCTGCGAGCTCGGCTCGTCAGCCGATCGGCCACCGAGGCGGGCGACCGAGGGCTCGCTCGGGCCAGCCGTACCGCACGAGTCGGCGTCGCATCGCGGACCAGAACCTCCCCGAACCATCCGGTGACCAGTCGAACGCGACGGCGACGAGCGGGCGCGCAGCGACGAGATCCGACCCTTCCGGACGGCGACAGCGACGAGGGAGAACACTGGCCCCATGACGACCAAGATCACCCTCATCATCGACAACCCGGCCGACCCCGCGGCATTCGAGCAGGCGTACCCCGCACTCGAGGAAGCAGCCGGCGCCCTGCCGCAGCTCCGCCGCCTCGAGGCCGGCAAGGTCTGGCCGAAGGAGGACGGCACGCCCACCCCGGCGCACCGGACGCTCGACCTGTACTTCGACTCCTACGACGACGCCTCGGCAGCCGTCGCCGGCGAGGAAGCGGGCACGTTCTTCGGCCAGCTCGGCGCCACCGGAGCGACCTTCACCGGGCTCTTCTCCGACGTCGAGAAGGCGTGACCACCACCGTCCTCGTCGCCGGCGCGACCGGTGACCTCGGCGGACGCATCGTCCGGGCACTCCGCAGGCACGACACCCACGTCCGCGTCCTGACCCGCCCCGGGTCCACGGCGACGGCACCGACCGAGGACGACGACCACGTCGAGGTGGTCCGTGCCGACTACGACGACCACGCAGCGCTGACCTCGGCGCTCGCCGGGGCCGAGGTCGTGGTGTCCGCGGTGAGCGGCACGCGCTCGGTCATCGTCGACGCGCAGCGCGCCCTGCTCCGGGCAGCGGTGGACGCCGGCGTCGAACGGTTCATCCCGTCCGACTACGCCGCCGACTACCGGTCCATCACCCCGGGGACGAACCGGAACTTCGAGCTGCGCCGCGAGTTCGCCGCCGACCTCGACGCCGCACGCATCCGGGCCACGTCGGTGCTGAACGGCGCGTTCACCGACATGCTCACCGGGCAGGCGCCGCTCATCCTGTTCGACCGACAGCGGGTGCTCTACTGGTCCTCGGCCGACCAGGTGCTCGACTTCACCACGAAGGACGACGTCGCCCGCACCACCGCCCTCGTCGCGCTCGACCCGGGTGCACCGCGCTTCGTCGAGGTCGCGGGGGACCGGGTGACCTCGCGGAGCATCGCCGACACGATGTCCCGGCTCACCGGCACCCCCTTCCGACTGCAGTGGGCGGGGACCGCGTCGACGCTCTCGGCGATGGCCCGGGTGGGACGACGCCTGTCGAAGGCCGGCGACGACCAGCCGTTCCCGGCGTGGCAGGGCATGCAGTACTTCGTCAGCATGTTCAGCGGTGAGGCCACGCTGCGCCACGTCGACGACGAGCGGTACGGTGCAGAGGGGTGGACGACGGTGCGGGACGTGCTCGCAGAACACGTCCGAGCCTGAACCCACAACCGAGCCGGAGCCCTCGAACGGAAGCGCACCTGATGACCGACACCACCTGCCACATGTCGATCTCCCTCGACGGCTTCGTCGCCGGGCCCGACCAGCGCCTCGACCAACCCCTCGGACGCCGGGGCGGGGAACTCCACACCTGGCACATGCCCGGCGCCGACGTCGGCGAGGCGGACCGCACGGCAGCGGGCTGGCTCATGCGGCCCCGCGGCGCGTACCTGATGGGTCAGAACATGTTCGGGCCGCCCAGCACCGAGCGGCCCGACCACTGGACGGGCTGGTGGGGCGACGAACCGCCGTACCACGCACCCGTCTTCGTGCTCTCGCACACGGCGCACGACCCGATCGAACTCGACGGCGGCACGACCTTCCACTTCGTCACCGACGGCTTCGACGCCGCCTACGCCCGCGCGATCGAGGCGGCCGGAGACGCCGGGGTCGACATCGCCGGCGGCGCCTCGACGGTCCGCCAGGCGCTCGCCGCCGGGGTCGTCGACGAACTCACGCTCGACGTCGCGCCGGTGCTGCTCGGCTCCGGGGAGCGGATCTTCGAGGACGGCGCCGAGTCGTTCGACTTCGAGCCCGTCGAGGTCCTGCACTCGCCGCTGACGACCCACATCCGGTACCGCCGCCGCGCCTGACCATCGGCGCAGAACACGGCCACGAGCACGAACAGACGTACGAGCACGCGCCGAGACCGTCAGGACCCGTCCGGCACCGTCACGATCCGGTTCTGGTACGCCCACACCACGGCCTGCAGCCGCGACCGCACCCCGAGCTTCGGCAGCATCCGGGCGAGGTGCGACTTCACCGTGGAGACCTCGACGACGAGCGCGGCGGCGATCTCCTCGTTCGACATCCCCTGGGCGAGCAGCAGGAGCACGTCCCGCTCGCGAGCCGTGAGGACCTCGTCCGCCCGGTCGCCCGACACCGGCTGCAGGCTCCGCCGCGCGACGAACTCGCGCAGCACGCGACGGGTGAGCGCCTGGTCGATGGTGCCGTTCCCGGCGGCGACCTGCCGCACGGCCCCGACGATCACGTCGGGCTCGGCGTCCTTCAGGAGGAAGCCCGACGCACCCGCCTCGAGCGCACCGAACACGAGATCGTCGAGGTCGAACGTGGTGAGCACGAGCACCGGGACCGCGGGGTCGGCCCCGGGCGCGCAGAGTTCGCGCGTGACCTCGATGCCGTTCCGCACCGGCATCCGGATGTCGAGGCACGCGACGTCGGGCCGGGTGCTCCGGGCGAGCGCGAGGGCCTCGCCGCCGTCGGCGGCGACCCCGACGACCTCGATGTCGGGCTCTGCGGACAGCAGGGCGGAGACACCGGCGCGGACCAGCGGCTGGTCGTCCGCCACCAGCACGCGGATCACCCGGCCACCTCCGGCGCGTCGGCCGACGTGTCGGCGTCGGGTCGCGCCTCCCGAGCCGTCACCAGCTCGACCGTCCAGCCACCGTCACCGGTGGGTCCGACCTGGAGGCGCGCCCCGACCAGTTCTGCCCGCTCGCGCATGCCGCGCAGTCCGTTCCCACCCGACGGCGAGCTGCCGACGGACGGTGCGGTGGGCACCCCGTTCTCGACGCGGACCGTCAGGTGCTCGGGGTCGCGGTCGTCGACGGTCACCCGGCACGGGGCGCCGGCGGCGTGGAGCGCGACGTTGGCGAGGGCCTCCTGCACCGTGCGGTAGGCGACGAGCTGGGTGAGCGGACCGATGCCGTCCGCCAGCGGGTGGTCGCCCGGCTGCACGGAGAGCTCGACCGCGCTGCGCGTGCGGGCGGCCTCGACGAGGTCGACGATGCCGGCGACGGTCTCGACCACGGTCTCGGCGGGGGTGTCGTCGCGGAGGAGTCCGACGAGACGGCGGAGGTCCTCGAGGACGGCCGTGCTCTGCTCGCGCACCTGCCGGACACCTTCGTGCGCGCCGTCCGGGTCGGTGTCGATCTGGCGGTCGACGACGGCCGACATCAGGGCGATCCCGGACAGGTGGTGGGCTGCGATGTCGTGCAGCTCGCGGGCCATCGCGGCACGTTCGCGGGAGACGGCCGCCTCGACGCGGGCGTCCTGCTCCCGGGCGAGGGCGGCTGCCTCGGCGGTCCGGGCGTCGGCTGCCGCGGTGCGGGCGTCGGCTGCTGCGGTGCGGGCGTCCGACTCGGCCCGGCGTGCGGCACGGAGCTCGCGGCGGGACCGGACGATGAGCGTCACGACGAGGGGGAGTCCGACTGCACCGACGGCCTGCAGCACGCCCTGCCCGGCCGACGCGCCGAGCCCGGACACGACGCCGCTCCGCATCGCGCCGGAGCCGTGGGCCCACGTGGTCCCCGTGCCGACCGCCACGAGGACCGCCGATCCCGCGACGGCCGGCCAGAGGCGGGGGAGCGGGACCCGGAGCGTGGCGAGCACGACGGCCACGACGACGGGCAGCGCGGTGAGGCCGAACGCGGCGCTCGTCGACACGAGGGCCAGGAGGATCGGCAGCGCACCGACGGCGAGGAGCACGGAGCGGGGTGCCCGGCGGGCGCCGAGCAGCAGTGCCGACTGGGCGACCAGGGTGATCGCGAGGAGGGTCCACGCGGTCCCGCCGACATCGGGGAACCCGGGACCGGCGCCCATCGTGTCCGTGGTGTCCGGGTCCATGGCATCGAGTGGCGGCAGGCCGAGAAGGAGTCCGAGCGTGACCACGGCGGCGCCGGCGGCGACGAGCAGGTCGGTCCAGCGGCGTCGTCGGGTGGGCACGCCGCGTGTGTCGCGTCGGTCGGGCGCGTCAGCGGGTGCCATCGTTCGATCCTACGAGTCGGGGCGTGCCGACGGTGCGGCCGCTGCCGCCGCGTCCGCCGCCGGTGTAGCCGAGCCGCCCCCGTGTCACCACGAGCAGGACGAGGGCCGCGACGGTCGACACGATCGCGAGGCCGTGCATCATCGTGCCGGCGGTCATCCCCGGGTACATGTCGGCCCACAGGGTCGAGATGGTGTTGTTGACGCCGACGTGCAGGAGGAGGGCGACCGGCAGGCTCTCGCCGGTGCGGTTGAACACCCACGTCATCACGACGTTGAAGGTGATGGTGAACACGGCGAACACGACCGGCTCCGTCCAGTGCGCGTCCGGCCACCCGCCCCAGTCGCTGAGGTAGAGCGGCATGTGCCAGAGCGCCCACAGCGGGCCGAGGACGGCGGCTGCGCCCAGCGGGCCGAACCGCTCCTGCAGTCGCGGCAGGGCGAAGTCGCGCCAGCCGGGCTCCTCGGACAGCCCGGTGGAGAAGAGCTGCACCACGAGGCCGGGAACGAGGGCGAGCAGCGCGAGCGCACTCGGCGCCTGCACCTGGCCGCCGGCGAAGGGCAGCCCGGTGGCGACGATGATCGCGGGCACGCCGACGAGGGCGAGGGCGTACCAGTACCAGGCGACCCGCCAGCGCCAGAGCCGACCGACCCAGCGGCGGAGTCCGGGGCGGCCGTCGGCGATCGCCGTCACGAGGAAGGCACCGCCGAGGGGGCCGAGCAACGCTCCCGGCAGGACGCCGGTGAACTGCGCCGTGCCGAGGAACTCGGGGAAGTGGAGGTCCCAGACGCCGAGGCCGTGCGGCGACAGGATGTAGGGGATCCACGCCAGCCAGCTGAGGCCGAGGGCGAGGGTGGCGAAGGAGGCGAGCGGGTGCCGCGTGATGACCCCGCGGACCCCTGTCCGTCGGGGGGTGCCGGTGCCGGCGGTGTGCCGGTCTTCGGTGGTGATCGTCATGGCATCGACGCTACGAACGGGGCGTCCGACGGACGACCGGCGAAGGGACGCACTCCGCGGGGTTCCTCCGAAGGATGCAAGGACGTGGACGCGAGGACCACGGACTGGAGGCGCGGTGCCAGCTGGCACCGCGCCTCCAGTCCTTCACTCGGTCAGTCCCAGATCGAGACCCAGTCGATGTCGACGTGTCCACTCGCGGACGTCGGCACGGAGCCGCCGATGGCGGTCTCCGCCTGCAGCGTGACCCGCATCGGGTCCGTCGGGACCGCCTTGCGGGTGACCGACACGAGCGAGTTGTTCCAGTAGAACCGGACCACGCCGTGGTCCCACTCGGTGGTCGCCACGTGGTAGCCGCTGCTCTGGGCCGACTTGGTCGGCTTCTGCACGCTGCCGTCGAACGACATCATCCCGTTCCGCATCGATCCCGGGATCGCCGACGCGGGTCGAGCCGTGCTGCCGAGGTCACCCTCGGGCCAGTCGATCTCGCCCTTGTTCCAGTCGTCGTCCGTCGGCCACAGCATCCCGACGAACTTGTATCCCGGGGTGTCCGTCGTCTTGTAGCGGATGGACACCCGACCCGTGGTGTGTGCGCGGTAGTTGTCCGGCAGCACCGTGGCGACGAGTGGCTGCCCGTTCTCCGAGTGCACCCAGAAGTCGAGCTTGCCGTCCTTGACGCTCAGCACCTTGTCCGGTGCGTAGAGCCCGCGACCACTCGTGTCGCGGTAGCCGTCGTAGGCCCCGAGGCCCGGGTACTTGCTGAGGACGCTGCCGCGCGGTGCAGCGGTGGAGAAGTCCTCGGCGTACGTCTGCTTCCACGTCCGACCGTTCGACACCACCGTGCCCGTGGGCATCTTGGTCAGCGAGGTGGTCGCCGCTTCGGACGCGCTCGGTTGCTGCGCGAGTCCGATGACGACGGCACCGGCCGCGACGAGTGCCATCCCTGCGGCGACTCGCCTCCTGGTGCTGGTCCTGGTCGTGTGGTTCGTTTCCCTGTTGTCCATGTCCTTCTTCCGGGTGTCCCTGATCACCGTCTGCTCGCGTCCTCCTGCGGGTCGTGAGCGACGCGGAACCGTACCCCGTGCTCACTGCCCGCGCGCCGAGGAGTCCCCAGGGAAATCGGATGAGCAATGCTCTGGGACAGCCGCGGATCCGCCCCCCGAACGGGGGACGCGTCACTGAGTGGATGTTCAGGATTCTGGTCGCACCTAGGCTGAGGCGGTGTTCGAACTCCACCACCTCGCCGCGCAGGAACTCTGGGACTGGATCCGACGCGGTGAGGCGACCGCGCTCGAGGTGACCGACCACTACCTGGCGAGGATCGCCCGGCTCGATCCCGGTCTCGGCGCCTTCGTGACGGTGACCGCGGACGCCGCACGCGACCGAGCCGAGCACCTCGGCCACCGGGTGCCGACGTCGAGGCCGCTGTGGGGCCTCCCGTCCGCCGACAAGGACCTGTACGACCGCGCCGGCGTCGCCACGCGGAACGGGACCACGAGTCTGCCCGACCGCCCCGCGGCAGCCGACCACCCGCTCGTCGCGGCGCTCGACGCCGCCGGTGCGGTGAGCCTCGGGAAGACGGCGTCGCCCGAGTTCGGGATGTCCTCGTCGTCGGAGACCCGGTTCGGCGTGACCCGGAACCCGTACGACACGAGCCGCGCGCCCGGGGGATCGTCGAGCGGTGCGGCGGTCGCGGTCGCGGCCGGACTCCTCCCGGCCGCGGTGGGGTCGGACGGTGGGGGCTCCGTGCGGATCCCGGCGGCGGCGACCGGGTTGGTGGGGCTGAAGCCGAGCCGTGGTCGTGTGCCGTCGATGCCCGGGCGCTCGGGCGTCGGCGGGCTGTCTGTCGCGGGGCCGATCACGCGGAACGTCGCGGACGCGGGCATGCTGCTCGACGCGCTCGTGTCGCCGACCGGGCTCCCGGAGCCGCACCCGTACGCGCTGGTCACGCCCGACGTCGGCGAGGGGCCGTTCACCGCCGCGGCCGTCCGCGGTGAGGGGCGCTTCGTCGTCGGGCTGCTCGAGGGCTCCCCGTGGGACGACACCGTCGACGTGGTGGTCGACCCCGCGGCGCGCGCCGCCGTCGAGACCGCCGTCCGGGTGCTCGGCGAGGTCGGACACGGCGTCGAGGACGTCCGGATGCCCCGGGCGCCGTACGCCGACGCGTTCCGGGTGGCGTGGGAGTCGAGCGCCGCCCGGCTGCCGATGGTCCCCGGGATCGACCTGTCCGGGTTGACGCCGCTGGTGTCGTGGCTCGTCGACCGCGGCCGCACGCTGACCGGCACGCAGGTGCTCGACGCGATGACGGCGCTCGACACCTTCTCGGCGGCGCTCATCGGTGCGTTCGACCGGTTCGACGCCGTCCTCACGCCGACCCTCGCGCTCACGCCGCGGCCGCTCGGCTGGTACGGGTCCGACCCGGAGGAGGACTTCCGCCGCCAGTGCGCCTACTCGCCGTGGACGTCGATGGCGAACGTGGCCGGGCTGCCGGCGATCACGCTGCCCGTCGGTGTGACGGACGAGGAGCACCCGGACGGCGCGGGACTGCCGATGGGCGTGCAGCTCATCGGGCGTCCCGGTGGCGAACGGGTGCTCCTGGCGATCGGCGCGCAGCTCGAGCGACGGCTCCGCTGGCAGCGGCGGCACCCGGCGGCCTGGACCGCCTGACCGGGCGCTCGGTTTCGGAGCCCAGGGCTCAGCCCTGCTTCTCCATCGCCTCGCTGTACTCCTTGCGCATCTTGTCGCCTGCGGCAGCGGTCCACGTCTTCACCCCGGCCTTGACGGCGGCGAGGTTCGTCCGACCGAGCACGTAGTCGTTGCAGACGCTGTTGAACGCCTGGTTCGCCGACTGCGTGGACGTGGCTGAGGGGGAGTAGAAGCCGTCGACCGGGTTCTTCACGAGCATGTCCTGCGTGGCGACCTGCCACGCGTGCGACTGGCGGAGCTGCTCGTCGATCCGGACCGCGGTGTTGAGCACCTGCGGACCCGCCGCGAGCCGGTACAGCGAGCTGGCGTTGATCATCTGCTCGCCGGTCTTCGTGAGCACCGCATCCGGTCCGCTGCCGGTGTGGTGCACGTTCTTCTTGCCGTGGGTGAGCGTGAAGGCCTCGCGCGAGCCGAACGGTGCCGACAGGTAGTCGAGCAGCCGGAGCTGGGAGCGGATCCTCGCCGGGGTGGTCTTCTTCAGTGCGGCGAACGAGAAGCTCGACGTGCCCTGGTAGTTCGCGCCCTTCCCGCCGTCGGCTCCGAACGGCACGATGCCGCCGGTCACGATCCCCTTCGGCATGGTGACGTCGAGCAGCGCCGAGATGCCGTCGAGGTGCATGAGCACGGTGCCGTTGTTGATGTACGTCTTCGCCTTGGCGCTCTCGAGGCTCGGGGTGTCCGGGTGGTAGATCCCGAGGTTCCAGAGCTTCTTGATGTACGAGAGCATCTCGAGCCAGGCACCGGTCTCGTTCTTGTGCGTGAGCGTCCCGCCCGAGGACTGCTTCCACTGGTTCGGGACGCCGAAGGTCGCGCCGATGAAGTCGTACGACCAGTCGACGCCGCTCGACCCGCCGCCGCCGGCGATCGCGTACCGGCCGGCCTTGGTGTCCGTGACCGCCCTGCAGAGCTCGGTGAACTCGTCCTTGTCCTTCGGCGCGGGGGCTGCGCCGGTGAGCTGTTCGATGAGGTCGGGGCGGCAGACCATGACCGAGCCGAACGGCGGGCGGTGCTCCGGGACGCCGTAGATCTTCCCGTTGATGCGGGCACTCCGCCACGAGGCGGTGGGGATGTTCGCGAGGTTCGGGTAGTCCTTCACAGCGTCGCCGGACAGGTACTCCGACAGGTCCGAGAACTTCGCGTCGAGCAGCTGCGGGAACCGTGGTGGCATCGCGAAGGTCAGGAACTCGACGATGTCCGGGATGTCGTTGCCCGCCGTCATCGTGGCGAACTTCGTGTCGAACGAGTCGCCGGGGACGAACGTCAGGTCGTACTCGGTGTTCGTCAGACCACCGATGTAGTCGAGGAACGAGTTGTCGGCGGGCGGCGGCGCCGTGTACGTGACGACGAACCCGGACGTCTTCGACCCGTCGGCGACCTTCCCGCTCACCGAGGTGAAGAGTTCGCTGTCCTGGGGGTACGAGTAGTACACGGGCTGCACGACGTCGTTGCCGGGCAGGTCCGGCTTCGGACCCTTCGTGATCGGCACGTACGTCGGCAGCGCGGCGACCGTGTCGGAGATGGTCGCGGCGGTGCCGCCGGAGGAGCAGCCGGCGAGGCCGCCCGCCGCGCTGAACGCGACGAGGCCGAAGGCGGCGCCGGAGAGGAGGGTCCGTCGGCTGAGGCCGGCGGTGGTCGTGTCGGTCATGGCTTCTCCCTTGAAGCGTTCGGGTGGAGGGTGGTTCGGCGGGGCCGCGTCAGCCCTTGACGGCGCCGGTCAGGACGCCCTTGGTGAGGTGGCGCTGGACGAGCGGGTAGGCGGCGAGGATCGGGATGATCGCGATCATCACCACCGCCATCTGGATCGACTCCGCCGGCGGCTGCATGGTCGCGTCCGACCCGGCGCCGGACACCAGGCTCGATCCCTGCAGCACGTACGTCCGGAGCACCAGCTGGAGCGTCCACTTCGTCGAGTCCGACAGGTAGAGCAGGGCGTTGAAGAACGCGTTCCAGTACCCGACCGCGTAGAACAGCCCGACGACGGCGATCACCGCGCGCGACAGCGGCAGCACCATCTGCCAGAGGATGCGGAACTCGCCGGCGCCGTCGATCTTCGCGCTGTCGATGAGCTCCTGCGGGATGCTCATCATGAAGCCGCGGACGACGACCATGTTGAACACGCTGAACGCGCTCGGCAGGATCAGCGCCCAGTAGTTGTCGAGGAGCCCGAGCTGCTTGACCATCAGGTAGAGCGGGATCATCCCCGGCGCGAACAGGAACGTGATGAGGACGAACGTCAGCAGCGGCCGCTGGAAGAGCGATCCCTGCCGGCTGAGCGCCCAGGCGGCGAGGACGGTCGACGCGAGGCTGATCGCCGTGCCGACGATCGTCACCAGGAGCGTGACCACCACGGCGCGGGTGACGACCCCGCCGGACAGGATCTGCACGTAGGCGGAGAGGTCGAAGGACCGCGGCCAGACGACGTAGCCGCCGGCGGCCGTGACGTCGGCCTGGCTCGACACGCTCGTCGAGAAGACGATGAGGAACGGGAACAGCACCACCGCGAGGATCAGGACGATCGCGACGGCCTTCAGCGCGAGGACGACGGGCTTGGGCTTCCCGGCCCAGACCGGACGGACGATGGTGCTCATGATCGCGAATACACTCCCTGCTCACCGAGCATGTGGGCGGCCTTGTTCGCCGCCATGATGAGGACGAACCCGACGAGGCCCTTGATCAGGCCGACGGCGATGCCCGTGGACCAGTTGCCGTCGACGACGCCGTGGTAGTAGACGTAGGTGTCGAGCACTTCGGCGGCATCGGCCCCCACGGCGTTCCGTTGCAGGATGATCTGCTCGAAGCCGACGGACAGCGCCTCGCCGAGCCGCAGGATGAGCAGCAACACGATGATCGGCCGGATGCCGGGCAGCGTCACGTGCCAGAACCGGCTCCACGCACCCGAGCCGTCGATCGCGGCGGCCTCGTACAGGTTGTCATCGATCGCCGCGAGGGCCGCGAGGAAGATGATCGTCCCCCAGCCGGCGTCCTTCCAGATCACCTGGCTCGTCAGCAGCAGCTTGAACGTCGACGGGTCGCTCATCACGCTGATCGTGCCGGCGTCGAGTTGCCGGAGCGCGTGGTTCACGACACCGCCCGAGCCGAGCGACTGCTGGAAGAACCCGACGACGATGACCCAGGACAGGAAGTGCGGCAGGTAGAGGACCGACTGCACGGTCGCCCGCAGCCACGGCCACACCAGCGAGTGGATGAGCAGCGCGAGGGCGATCGGCACCGGGAAGAACAGCACCAGCTGGATGAACGTGATCTCCAGCGTGTTGAGCGTCGCGCGCCAGAAGTCCGGGTCCGCGAAGAGCACCTGGAAGTTCGACAACCCGACCCACGGGCTCTGGGCGATCGGGATGTACGGCTGGTAGTCCATGAACGCGATCACGTTCCCGAGCATCGGGACGTACACGAACAGCAGGAGCAGGACCACCGCCGGCGCGACCATGATCAGCAGCGGGTAGTCCCGTCGCAACCTCGCGGTGAACGGGACCTTGCGGGCCACCGGGACGCCGTCGGACCGTGGGGTCCGCGTCTCGGTGGCCGGGTCGACCATCGTCGCGCTCATGTGGCTCCTTTGCTCACGTGGCTGGGGTCCGCGGCCGGACCTCCGGTGGCGGTTTCGTCATCCTGGGACGTCCGTATGATGACGGTCAAGCGGGCGTATTCACCCGCACACGAAACGAACATGGGAGCGACGATGCACCCGACCAGACGGCAGGAACGGATCCTGGCCGAACTCCGTGTCCACGGCAGCCTGTCCGCCTCGGACTTCGCAGCGCGCGAAGGGATCTCGGCGATGACGGTGCGCCGCGACCTGTCCGAACTCGCCGACCGCGGACTCGTGCGACGTGTGCACGGCGGCGCGGTGTCGGTCGAGACACTGCCCACCGCCGGCGCACCGCACCGTCCGGCACCGCGACCCGAGCCGACCACGCGGACCGCGACCGAACCCGGCGCGCTGTTCACCCTCGGACTCGTCGTCCCCGACCCGGGCTACTACTTCCCGAAGATCGTCGCGGGCGTCGCCGAGCGCACCGAGGCCCTCGGCGGACGGGTCGTCCTCGGGGTGTCCCGCTACGACCCGGACCGCGAACGACAGCAGGTCGAACGGCTCATCGCCGCCGGGGTCGACGGACTCCTCGTGACGACCACCGTCGCGGACGCCGTCGACACCCTCGAGCTCCTCGACCGGGCACCGATGCCCGTGGTCGTCGTCGAGCGCTCCCTCACCGAGGCACCCGTCGGCACGCAGCTCGAGTCCGTCCGGAGCGACCACGAGGCCGGGGCCGGGATCGCCCTCCGCCACCTCGCCTCGCTCGGGCACTGGAAGATCGGCATGGCCGTGTTCGAGACCCCGACGACCCCGCAGCTCCGTACCGGCTACGAGCGCAGCGTCCGCCAGCTCGGCCTCGGCACCGACGCACCCGTCGAGGTGATCGACGAGACGCACGCGGTCGGCGAGGCCACACGGGCGTTCGTCCGACGCTGCATCGACACGGGCACCACCGCGGTGTTCGTGCACTCGGACCACTACGCCGTGGAGTTCGTCGAGACCGTCACCGAGATGGGCCTGACGATCCCGGGCGACCTCTCCGTGGTGGCCTACGACGACGAGGTCGCCGCGCTCGCCGGGGTCCCGCTCACCGCGGTGGCGCCACCGAAGAACGACGTCGGCCGGTTCGCGGCGACGATGTGCTTCGAGCGGATCTCGGCCACGGCGCAGACCGGGTTCGCCCGACGGCACATGACCCTGACGCCGACGCTGAGCGTGCGCGGGTCCTCGGTCGCGCCGGTGTTCGCTTCGTGATCGTTTGCGCGGCCGTTCTTGACATCGAACACCGCGCGGCGCTGGCATGGTGATCGCCGACCGCCTACGAGGAGCCGCCGACGATGACGTCACACCCCCGCACGCACCGCGCCGTACCGCGGGTGCCCGAACCCGTGCCCCCGCCCGGAACAGGCCGCGTACCCGTTGCGTTCGTGATGCCGGAGACGACCTTCGCGCGGGTGTTCGACCACGGGGACCTCGCCGCACTCCACGCCTCCGAGGCGGTCCGGCTCGTCGCCGACCGCCCGCTCGACCCGGACGACCCGCGTGACGCCGTGCTCCTCACCGAGGTCGAGGTCCTCGTGACCGGTTGGGGGAGTCCGGAGCTCGACGCGGGCCGCCTCGACCGGATGCCGCGGCTGCGCGCCGTGGCGCACTCCGCCGGGTCGGTGAAACCCGTGGTGGACGACGACGTCTGGTCCCGGGGCATCGCGGTGACCTCGAGCGCCGCTGCGAACGCCGTGCCGGTCGCCGAGTTCACGGTCGCGATGATCGTCCTCGCCGCCAAGCGCGCGTTCGCGACCGCCGCCGCCCTCGGGTCCGCCACCGGGCCCGTCGACGTCGAGGGGTCCTGGCCGGTCGTCGGTATGCACGGCATCACCGTCGGCGTGGTCGGTGCCTCCCGCGTCGGCCGTGCGGTGATCGAGCGGCTCCGGGCACACGACGTCCGAGTGCTCGTCAGCGACCCGTACCTCGACGACGACGAGGCCACGCTGCTCGGTGTCACCGTGGTCGACCTCGACACGCTCGCCGTCACGAGCGACATCGTCACGCTGCACGCGCCGCTGCTGCCGTCCACCCGGGGCATGATCGACCGGCACGTCATCGGCCTGCTCCGGCCGGGGACCACCGTCGTGAACACCGCCCGTGGCGCGATCCTCGACCAGGAAGCCCTCGCCGACCGACTCGACCGCGGTGACCTCGCCGCCGTGCTCGACGTCACCGAACCCGAGCTCCTGCCGCCGGACGCGCGCCTCCGCTCGACGCCGAACACCTTCATCACGCCCCACATCGCGGGCTCACTCGGCAACGAGCTCCGCCGGCTCGCCGAGAACGCGGTGCGCGAGACCATCGCCTTCGCCGCGACCGGCGCCTTCGCCGACCCCATCGTCCCCGACGGCTTCGCCGTCCAGGCCTGACCGCTGGAACCCCCATGACCGTCACCGTCGACGCACAGACCCTCACCGACCGCTTCACCGCGACCGCCCGCCGGGCGCTCCGACCGAGGACGTGGCGACCCGCGCCTCCCGTCACCGACCGCGCCGCGTGGGCCGACGTGGCGACGGCGGACCAGGAGGCGCTGCTCGCGGTGGCGAGGGATCGTCGCGACGCCGCCGCGGTCGCCTTCCCGACCCTCTCGCTCTGGGCGCGCTACAGCCGGGACGGCGACCGGCAGCCGTACGAGCGCGCGCAGCGGAACCTGCTCGAGTCGGCCGCTTCGGCCGCGCTCGCGCTCGCGGTGACCGACGAGGACGAGTGGGCGACGGTCCTCGCCGACCAGGTCTGGCGGATCTGCGAACTGCGCGCGTGGTGCCTGCCGTCGCACTACGCGCTGCCGGAGAGCGGTGAGCGGCCGTTCCTGCCGGTGCCGGGCCGGGACGTGCTCGACCTGTCGGACGCGTACGTCGGCGGCATGCTGGCGGCGATCGACGCGATCGCCGGTGAGCGGCTCGAACGCGACGCGCCGGGCATCCGCGCCCACGTGCACCACGAGGTCCGCCGCCGCGTCCTGGACCCGTGGGAACGCGAGGAGTACTTCTGGCACGGGGTCGACGGGCCGCCCAACAACTGGGCGCCGTGGATCGTGTCGAACGTGCTCGTCTGTGCTGCCGTGGTGGAGCCCGACGCCGGGCGACTCGGGGCGACGATCGACCGCGCGCTCGTCATCCTCGACCGGTTCCGGGCCGGGTACGACGCCGACGGCAGCTGCGACGAGGGCGCGACCTACTGGTGGTGGGCCGGTGCGACGCTGTTCGAGGCCCTCGACCTCGTCGAGCAGCTCACCCACGGGGCCTTCGACGGCTTCGTCGTGGAGCCGGTGGCCGCCACGGCACGGTTCCCGATGGGCATGCAGATCGACGCCCACCGCCAGGTCAACCACTCCGACGGGTCGCCGGTGCTGCCCGAGAACGCGAACTGGCACCTGTTGGCCCGGTTCGGTGCACGCGTCGGGGACGACGAGGTCGTGCAGCACGCCCGGTGGATGGGGCGCCGGCACGCGTTGCGGTTCGACGGGCAGCTCGCAGCGCTCTTCCGCCGCACCCTCGCCGAGCTCCGGGCACCGGGGTGGCAAGACGCCGGACCCGCAGCGCCGGGCATGCCCACGTCGCTGTACCTGCCCGGCACCGAGGTGGCCGTTGCCCGCTCCGACGCCTTCTTCCTGTCGGCGAAGGGCGGCCACAACGCCGTCAGCCACAACCACAACGACGCGGGGTCCGTCATCGTCTCGCTCGACGGCGAACCCGTCGTCGTGGACGCCGGTGTCGGGGTGTACCGCCGTGAGACGTTCATGCCCGAGCACCGGTACGGCATCTGGACCATGCGGTCGAGCTGGCACAGCGTGCCGTGGCCGAACGGGGTCGAGCAGCACGAGGGGGAGTCGTTCCGGGCCACGGGCACCGAGTTCGCCGACGACGGCGACCGAGCGACGCTGTCCACGGACCTGACCGCGGCGTACCCCGCGTCGTCCGGGCTGGTGCGAGCGGTGCGGATCGCCTCGCTCGACCGGGCCGCCGAGGTCGTCGAGCTGCAGGACGAGTGGGCGTTCGCGGAACCGGGTGTCATGACGCTCGTGCTGTTGACGCTCCACGAACCGGTGGTGACTCCCGGCGGTCTGGACGTCGGGCCGGCACACGTGGCGGTCGACGGCGCGCGCTTCGAGGTGCGCACGGAGCGACGCGAGCTCGACGACGAGAAGCTGCGGGCGGCCTGGGGCGCGGCGCTGCACCGGGTCCTGCTCGTCGAACGCGAGCCCGCCCGCGCGGGGTCGCACACCGTCCGCATCACCCGGGCCACCGCGTGAGTGCGGTGCTGCTCGGCGGGGTCGGACGGTGGACGGACCCCTGGCACCCCTTCGACGAGACGACCGCGGCGCTGACGGCGATCGCGGCCCAGGTGGGGATCGGGCTGTCGTCGTCGTCGGACGTCGACCGGACGCTCGAGTCCTTCGGGGTCGGCCCGCTGCCGTCGCTCGTGGTCGTGGACCTCGGCCTGCCGCGGGACGGCCTGCCGGTGCCGTTGCCCGCAGCGGAACCGGGGTTCCGTCGGCTGCTCGCGAGCCGCGTGCCGATGCTCGTCGTGCACGTGTCGTCGACGTCCTTCGCCGGAGACGACGACTGGGAACGGGCCCTCGGCGGCGTGTGGGTGCGCGGCACGACGATGCACCCGCCGTCCGGACCGTGCACCGTGCACGTGGTCGACGACCAGCACCCGGTCACGGCGGGCATCGGCGACTTCCCGCTCGACGACGAGCGGTACTCCCACCAGCGGGTCTCGGCGGCGGTCCGGGTCCTGGTCGACCACGAGCACGACGGTGTCCGACACCCGCTGGTCTGGGTGCACGAGCGTCCGGGCGGCGGCGTCACGGTCTACGACGGCCTCGGTCACGCCGGGGCGTCGTTCGCCTCGCCGGATCACCGCCGGCTGGTCGCACAGGCGCTGGGATTCCTGACCGAGTCCGGCTCGTGACCGTTCCGGTTCGCGATCGCGGGGGATCGCGAACCGGAACGGTCACGACGGCTCAGGAGACCGTGACGTCCCCGACGACGAGCCAGCCGTTCGTCGTCGTCCCCTGCGCCGCGAGCGCGATCGCCGGGGTGTCCGACCGGGTCGTGTCCACGATCGCGACGCCCCAGCGGTAGGAGCCGCGGGCGACGCCGGCGACCGACGGCGTGTACGAGTACGCGGTGGGCGTGCCCCGCAGCCAGTCCGAGGGCTCGGACGCCGCGTCCACGACGACCCGGACGGGCGTTCCGTCCGCCCCGAGCAGCGCGAGCGCGGCCTTGTACTTGTGCTTCCAGACCGGGAGGTTCGTCGGCAGGAAGCCCCACCCGAGGTTCGTCCACTCGTGGGTGATCGCAGCGGTACCGCCGGCACGGAGCGCGTCCGGGGCGACGACCTTCGACGGGTAGAGCCGGTACCCGCCCTCGGCGTCGAAGCGCTGCGTGAGCGGGGCGGTCTCGGCGGCGAACCACGAGAGTGTCTCGCCGTTCCGGAAGTCCATCATGTTGACGTGGGCCTCGACGGAGTCGTCGAACTCGCCCTGCCGCACGTCGGCGACCGTCTCGTAGCCGCGGGGGTCCTGCGTGACGTCGTGCTGGGCGGTGACCCACCCGCCCTCCATGATGACCGGGCGCCGGTACCGCCACTTCGCTGCCATCGACCTCTCCCAGTCGGAGTAGTAGGTGGTCATCCCGAAGGCGTCGTGGCGGAGGACGTACCCCTTCTCGTACGCGCCGTCGAGCATCCGTTCGCTCTCGGGGTCCGGCGCACCCCAGTCCTTCCCGCCGCCGATCATCCGGTGGTAGTTCAGCGCCAGCGGCACCGTGGTGAAGTGCCGCTGGTACAGGTCGATGATCCAGTCGAACACGGGCTCGCGGTTCGCGGCGTCCCGGTAGAGCATCGAGTGTCCCTCGCCCCACTTGCCGAGGCCGTACCCGTCGATGAAGTCCGTCGTCTCCGGGTCGTCGTACTGCGCGGCGAAGGCGGCGACGAACGCCGCGTACTTCGCCTGGAACACCGGGTCGTCCGGGTAGGGCGACCAGACCGTCTTGCTGCCGGTCTGCGTCTCGTACCCGGAGGCACCCGCGGCCCGCACCCAGTCGGGCGTGAAGTTCGACGCCTTGTCGCGGCTGTCGACCACCACGCGGAACGCCAGCCGGAGTCCCCGACGGCGGGCCTCGGCGAGGATGCCCGCGAAGGCAGCGTTCGTGTCCCATCCGTAGACGCCCTCTGACGGTTCGAGGATCGTCCACGACACCCGCATGTACAGCACCGAGGCGTGGTCGGACACGGTGATCGTGGTGCCGTCGGGCAGCGGGACGTCGTCGTACTGCGTCCAGTAGTCCGCCGCCGGGATGGACGAGCCGTACAGCGCCCATCCGTTGAGCGGGTTCTTCAGCAGCGTGGTCGTGTCGGCCGCGAACTCCTTCGTGACCGAGGCGGCGAGGTGTGGTCGGCCGTGCCCTGGTCCGAGGACCCCGCTCGCGGCCGATGCGGTGGCGACGATGCCGAGACCGAGTGCCGTCCGTCTGGTGATGTCGTTCGACGTGCTCATGCGTTCTCCCCTTCGAGAAGCGATCGATGCACGTCGATGCTCCCGAGGGTCCCGCACAGTGGGCAAGGAATCCCGCCCAGTCGAACAGGAGTCGCACATCGCCGGCGCTACGGCAGCGTCGGCGCAGCCTCCACCAGGGTCCGGGTCACCGGGTGCTCCGGCGCATCGAGCAGGGACACCGGCCCGTGCTCGACGATCCGCCCCGCGGACATCACCGCCACCGTGTCGCACAGCCGCTGGACCACGCCGATGTCGTGCGACACCAGCACCAGCGTCAGCCCGAGGTCGTCCGCGAGCGACCGGAACAGCTCGATCACGCGGGCCCGGACCACCACGTCGAGGGCGCTCATCGGCTCGTCCCCGAACAGGATCCGCGGCGAGTGCACGACGGCCCGGGCGATCGCGATGCGCTGCCGCTGGCCGCCGGAGAACTCGTGCGGGTACCGGTCGACGACGTCGGCGGGGAGGTCGACGCGCGCGAGGACGTCCCGGACGAGCGCGTCGTGCGAACCGTCGATCCGGAGCGCCCGCAGCGGTTCCGCGACGATCGCGCCCACGCGCATCCGCGGGTCGAGCGACGCGTACGGGTCCTGGAAGACCACCCCGGTCTCGCGACGGAACCAGCGCATCGCGGCCGCGGACCCGGACGCCACCACCGGACGACCGGAGGCGGTCACGGTGCCTGCGGAAGGCGCCTCCAGGCCGGCGAGCAGCCGCACCAGCGTCGACTTGCCCGATCCGGACTCGCCGACGATCCCCAGGCGTGCGCCGGGCGCGACCGTCAGGTCGACGCCGTCCACCGCGGTCCGGACGGGCCCGGGTTCGAACGGGCCGCGGCGGGGGAGTCGGTAGGTGCGGTGCAGGTCGCGGGCGTGCAGGACGTCGGTCATGCGGATCCTCCGGTCCGAGGGGCACGACGGGCGGTGGCGCGGGCGGCGTCGACGAGGGCGGCCGTCGCGGGGTGCTGCGGTGCCGCGAGGAGTCCTGCGACCGACCCGTGTTCGACGACGCTGCCGGCGTCGAGCACGACGGCCGTGTCCGCGATCCGGGCGAGCACCGCGAGGTCGTGCGTGACGAAGACCATGCCCGCGGTGAGGCCCTCGAACAGCTCGAGGATCCGCGCCTCGGTCGTGACGTCGAGCGCCGTGGTGGGTTCGTCGGCCACGAGGTAGGACGGCTGACCGGCCATCGCCATCGCGATGCAGATCCGCTGCCGCTGCCCACCCGAGAGCTGGTGCGGGTACTGCCGCAGCAGGGACTCGGGATCCGGCAGGCCCACGCTGACGGCGAGGTCGAGCGCGGCGGCCGCTGCTGCACGGCGGTCGAGCCCGCGGTGCAGTCGCAGCGGTTCGGCGATCTGCGCGCCGACCCGGCGGAGCGGGTCGAGCGCGGTGCCGGGTTCCTGGAAGACCATCCCGATGCCGGCGCCGCGGTGGCGGGCCCGCTCGCGGTCGGGTAGGCCGACGAGCTCGGTGCCGTCCAACCGGACGCTGCCGGTGACGGTCGCGCCGGTCGGCTCGAGTCCCATCAGGGCGAGCGAGGTCATCGACTTGCCGGACCCGGACGCGCCGATCACGCCGACGCGGCGGCCAGGAGGCACGGTGAACGCCACGTCGTCGAGGATCGTCCGACGGTCGATGCGGACCGTCAACCCCCGCACCTCGAGCCCGGAGGCTGCGGTGCCCGGAGTGGTCGCGTCGCTCATGCGGTCACCCCCGTGCTCGTCGTGGCCGGGTCGTCCGGCGTGCGGGGCGCGGGTCCGCCACCGGCCGCGCGGTCGTTCGTCGTCAGGCGCGGGTCCGTCGCGTCGCGGACGGCGTCGCCGAGCAGCGACAGTGCCGCGACGACCAGGGCGATGGCCGCACCGGGCCAGGTGGCGCTCCACGGGTGCACGCCGATGTACGTCTGCAGGTCGGCGAGCATGCTGCCCCACGAGGCCGTGTTCGAGCCGGCGCCGTACCCGAGGTACGAGAGCCCGGCCTCGGCGAGGACCGCGGTCGCCATCGCGAGCGAGAGCTGCACGGTGAACAGCGGCGCCGCGTTCGGCACGAGGTGGCGGAACAGCACCCCGGCACCGCCCACGCCCGACGCCCGCGCGGCGGTGACGTAGTCGCTGCGGGCGATGCGGCGGATCTCCCCGCGGGCCACCCGGGCGATCGTGACGCCGAAGGACAGGCCGACGCTGACGATCACGACGCCGAGCGACCCGCCGGCGATCGCGGTGAGCAGCATCGCGGTGAGGAGGGTCGGGAACGCCACGAGGATGTCGAGCAGGACGGCCGTGCCCTCGCGGACCCAGCGCGCGGTGAGCGAGCCGATCGCGGTGAGGACCATGCCGACGACGCTCGCGATGACGCCGGAGCCCACCGCGACGAGCACGGTCGTGCGGGTGCCGGCGAGCAGGTAGCTCGCGATGTCCCGGCCGGAGGCGTCGGTGCCGAACCAGTGCGCGGGGCTCGGTGGCTCCCACTGGTGGAAGGGGTCGGCGCGGAAGGGGTCCTGCGGCGTCCACACGAGCGACACCACGGCGAGGACGACGAGCAGGCCGAGGACGACCACGGCGAAGACCCCGGTCGGCCGGGCGAGGAGGCGGCGGATCACTCGGACACCTCGCGCTGTCGGGGGTCCAGCGTGCGGTGCACGACGTCGACCGCGAAGCCCACGAGCAGCACGAGTCCGGTGAGCACGAGCAGCTCGGACTGCACCTTCGTGATGTCACGGCGCCCCACGTCGGTGACGAGCATGCGTCCGACGCCGGGGAGCGAGAAGAGCTGTTCCACGACGACGGCCCCGACCAGGAGCCCGGCGATCTGCACGCCCAGCACGGCCAGCACGGTCAGCGCCACCGACGGGAGCCCGTGCTTGACGAGCGCCTGCGTCCGGGTGAGGCCGATCGCCGCCGCCGTGCGGACGTGGTCGGCGTCGAGCACCCCGAGTGTCGCCGACCTGGTGAAGCGCAGGATCACCGCACCCTCGACGGCGCCGATCGTCAGCGCGGGCAGCACGAGCGCGGCGAACGCCCGACCGGGTTCGTCCCAACCGTCGAGCGGGAAGCCCTGCGTCGGCAGCCAGTGCAGCGTGACGGCGAACAGCGCCACGAGGAGCATGCCGGCCCAGACGATCGGGATCGCCGCGACCGCCTGCGCCGCGAAGGCGATGACGGCCCCGCCCGGGCGACGCCGCAGCACCGCCGCGAGCACGCCGAGCGGCACCCCGATGACGAGCGCGGCGACGAGCGACATGGCCGCGAGCGGCAGCGTGACGCTGAGCTTCTGGGCGATCTCGGGTGCGACCCGTCCGTCGGTGACGAGTGACCGCCCGAGGTCGCCGCGGAACAGCCCGCCGATCCAGTCGAGGTACTGCACGACGACCGGTCGGTCGAGCCCGAGCTGCTGGCGCAGTTCGGCCACCTGCGCCGGCGACGCCTGGGTGCCCGCGACGATCTGCGCCACGTCGCCGGGCAGCACCCGGAGCGTCGCGAAGATGATCACGCTGGCCACGAGCAGGCCGACGACGAGCAGGAGCACCCGCCCGATGAGGAACCGGGTCACGACACCGATGCTACGGGAGCCGTGGTCCGTGCCCGCCTCACTTGACGGCGAGCTTCGACAGGTCGAGGCGCGAGTTCGTGCCGTCGTACGGGAAGCCCGTGACGCCCTTCCGTACCGCCGCGATCGACGTCGCCGTGTAGAGCCACTCGCCGGCGGCGTCCTCGCTGACGATCCGCGCCGCCTTCTGCAGGTCGTCGACCTTGGCGGCTTCGTCCGTCGCGGCGACCGAGTCGGCGTAGAGCGACTGCACCTCGGCGTTGTCGTAGCCGAAGTAGTACTCCGGGTTCGCCCAGTTGCCGAAGTCGCGCGCCTCGACGTGGTTCACCATCGACAGGTCGAAGTCGCGCGTGCCGCTCTTCGGCGCCTCGAACACCTGCGACAGCCAGGTGGCGAAGTCGACGCGCTTGACCGTCAGGGTGATGCCGACGTCGGCGAGTTGCGACTTCAGCACGTCGCCGATCGTCGCCGAGTAGATGTTCGCGTACGTCAGCGTGAGGTTGAGCTTCGGGTGGCCGGCCTCGGCGAGGAGCTTCTTCGCGTTCGCGGGGTCGTACGCGTCGATGTCGGTGAGGTCCTGGTAGCCCGGGTCGAGCTCGGGGATCGGCCCCCCCTGCTCGACGCCGGTGCCGCCGATCGCCTTGATGATCGCCTTCGCGTCGATCGCCTGCCGGATCGCCTGGCGCACCCGCTTGTCGGTGAAGGGCGCCTTCTGGTCGTTGAACGCGAGCGTGTACTTGTCGGTCGTCTTGCCGGTGTGCAGCGAGATGTCCGAGCTGTTCTGCAGCTGGCTCTTGAGCGTGCCGTCGACGGCGGTCTGCACGTCGAGGTCGCCGTTCGCCATCGCGTTCACCGCGGTGGACGGCTGCGTGATGTAGCGGAAGACGACCTTGGCGACCTTCGCCTTCGTGCCCCAGTAGTCGGCGTTCCGCTCGAAGGTGAGGGAGTCGCCCTGCTTCCAGCTCGACACCTCGTACGGGCCGGTGCCGTTGGCGGTGTCCGACAGGTCGTTCTTCGCCGCCTTCTCGAGCACGAGGCCGGCGCGCCCCGTGAGGTTCCAGAGCAGGTCGGAGTCGGGCTTCGCCAGCTTGAGCTCCACCACACCGGAGGACGGCGAGGTGATCGACGTCACGTTGGCGAGCTGCGCGGAGTCGACGTACGAATCGTTCGACTTGACCTGCTGCAGCGACCAGACGACGTCGGCCGCGGTGACGTCCTTGCCGTCCTGGAACGTGGTGCCGTCGCGCAGCGTGAACGTGTACGTCAGACCGTCGTCCGACACCGCGTGCTTCGACGCCAGCACGTCGCGGACGTCACCGTCCGCGGTGCGGCCGACGAGCCCCTGGTAGACGTTGTCGATGAGCACCTGGTCGAGTGCTGCACCGGACTGCGTGCGGATGTCGAGGCTCGTCGGTTCGAGGACGAGACCGACGCGGACGGTGGCGTCGGTGCCGCCGTCCTCGTTCGAGGATCCGGAGCAGCCGGTCAGCACGAGGGCCGAGGCGACGGCCACCGCGGTGGCGGCGAGGGCCGCGCGGCCGAGGCGGGAGGTGCTGCGGGCGGGGAGCGGACTCATGGGTGGTGGGTTCCTTCCGGCGCGGTGGCGACGGTCGTCGCGCGCGCTTGCACGAGGTTAGCGGCGGCCGGGGTGCTCCGGCGACGGTTCTTCGATCCGGTGCAACAAACCGTTACGTTCCGCCCATGCCCGGATCGCCGTGGCCAGTTCGAGGGGGGCCTGGTTCTGCACGGCGTGCCGGGCCTCGACCGTGACGATCTCGGCGTCGGGCAGGCGCTCGGCGAACTGCGCGTGCAGCTTCGGTGACACGTAGCCGCGGTCGCCGCGGACGAGCAGGATCGGGACGTCGAGGGCCTCGAGGTCCGGCCACGCGTCCGCGAACCGCCCCACCGACGAGGTGCGCCCGGCGGGGAGGTGCGGGAAGTGGTGGCGCCGCACGAGCCGCCCGTCGGCCCCGAGCCGTGTGGTGTGCCGGGCCTCGCGCAGGAGCACCGCGCGGTCGTCGCCGACGCGGGCCTCCACGGCGCGGTCGACGACCTGTTCGAGCGACGTGAACGGCTCCTCGGCCTCGAGCGCGCGGGCGATCCGGTCGACGGCTCGCTGGGCGAAGTCCGGTGACATGTCGACGAGCACGAGTCCGGTGACGCGTTCCGGCGCGGTCGCTGCGAGCCGGGCGGCGAGGATCGCGCCGAGGGAGTGCCCCACGACGATCCCCGGCCGGACCCCGAGCGCGTCGAGGGCAGCGAGCACGCTCGGTGCCGTCGCGCCGGCCCCGTAGTCCGCGTCGTCGCGCCACCCGGATCGGCCGTGGCCGGGCAGGTCCACGGCGACCGCCGGCTCGCCGACGGCGAGCGCGGTCTGGTCGAAGCTGTGGGCGTCGATGCCGAGCCCGTGCAGGTAGGTGATCCGCGCCTCCTGGCCGTCCGCCGTGTCCCAGCGGATCGCGGCGATCTCCTGTCCGTCGGTGGTGCGGACCACCTGCCTGGAGGCGCGCATCGGCGCCGTCACGCCGCTCGCGTGGGCGAGGTCGGCCAGGTCTGCGAATTCGTCGTCGGCATCGGGCACGGGGACGATCCTCGCACCGTGCGGACCCTTGGGTCTCTTAGGTAAGGCATGCCATACTTGCCGTCGTGGCAGCCCGGTACCGTGTCTTCTCCGTCCGCGTGGCAGCCGTCACGTCCCTCACCCCGCACTTCGTCCGGGTGACCCTGACGGGCGACGACCTCGCCGAGTTCTCGTCCGTCGGCCTCGACCAGCGCATCAAGATCGTGCTGCCGATCCCCGGGCACGGCTTCACGGACCTGCCCGACGGCGAGGACTGGTACGGCGCCTGGCGTGCCCTGCCCGACGCGGTCCGGAACCCGCTCCGCACTTACACGGTCCGCTCCTTCCGACCGGACGCCCGTGAGCTCGACATTGACTTCGTCGCGCACGGCGACACCGGACCCGCCTCGCGCTGGGTGTCGGAGTGCCGGGTCGGCGACGAACTGCGCATCGTCGGGCCGGCGGTGCCGTCGTCGCCCGCGGAGCTCCCGACCGGTGCGGCCGAGTTCGACCCCGGCGCCGCGAACCGGATCCTGCTCGCCGGCGACGAGACCGCCGCCCCCGCCATCTGCGCCATCCTCGAGGCACTCGACGTCGCCACGGTCGGCCACGTCTTCATCGAGGTCCCGACCGACGCCGACCGGCTGCCCGTGTCCGCGCCCGCCGGGGTCGAGGTCCGCTGGATCGCGCGGAACGGCGCCTCGCACGGCGTCCGGATGACCGACCAGGTGCACGCCTGGGCGTCGACCGTCGCGGCGGGGCCGGCGTGCGGCGACGCGGGGGAGCTCGCGGACATCGACGTCGACGAGCAGGTGCTCTGGGACATCCCGGCCGGCGACGAGCCGCGGCCCGTCTACGCCTGGATCGCTGGCGAGGCCGGCTGCGTCAAGGAACTCCGCCGGCACCTCGTGCGCGGTGTCGGGCTCGACCGGAAGCAGGTCGCGTTCATGGGGTACTGGCGGCACGGCAAGGCCGAGAATTGACCGGATCCGTCGGCGGTGCCGGGGCTGCGTCGACTGTGCCGGCGACCGCGCTCGGGGCCCGGGGGCTGACGCTCGCGTACGACGACCGGGTCGTGGTGTCCGCGCTCGACGTCGACATCCCGGACGGTGAACTCACCGTCATCGTCGGGCCGAACGCGTGCGGCAAGTCGACGCTGCTGAAGTCGTTCGCGCGGACGCTCAAGCCGACCGCCGGCACCGTGTACCTCGACGGGTCGCCGATCTCGTCCCTCCGCCCGAAGGCCGTCGCGCGCCGTGTCGGGATGCTCCCGCAGACCCCGATCGCGCCGGACGGCATCACCGTGCGCGACCTGGTGTCCCGGGGGCGGTTCCCGCACCAGGACCTGCTGCACCCCTCGTCGGGGTCGGACCGGCGGGCCGTGCAGGCCGCGCTCGAGCAGACGTCGACCGTGTCGCTCGCCGACCGCAGCGTGGACGAGCTGTCCGGCGGGCAGCGACAGCGGGTGTGGATCGCGATGGTGCTCGCGCAGGAGACCGACATCGTCCTGCTCGACGAGCCCACCACGTTCCTGGACATCGCGCACCAGTACGACGTGCTCGAGCTGGCCTCGGCGTTGCACGCGGCCGGTCGCACGGTCGTCGCGGTGCTGCACGACCTCAACCAGGCGGCGCGGTACGCCACGCACGTGATCGCGATGCGTGACGGGTCGATCGTGGCGTCGGGGCCGCCGGCGTCGGTGGTGACGGCCGACCTCGTCGAGGACGTGTTCGGGCTGCCGTGCGTCGTCGTCGCCGACCCCGAGGCGGGCACGCCCCTCGTGGTGCCGCGGCGCCCCGCGGCCTGACGGGC